>JBAXMA010000264.1:0-5335 GCA_037134535.1 bacterium | reverse complement strand
CTGCTCCCGGGAATATGCCCGTGACGTTTCCGACTTGAGCAACGCTCGGATCCTCGCGCACAATGGCGGCGACCTTGCTCTGATAGGCCCGGATCTGTTCCGTCGAAGCGCCCTGCGGCATGATCATGGCACCTCTTATGAAACTGCTGTCGCCGGGCGGCAGGAATGTTTTCGGCAGCAGGAGGATGAATACGGCACTGCCAAGGATGCAGAGTATGCATATCAGCAAAGCGATCCATTTGTGATGGAGCTGCCATCGGAGTGCCCGTCCATACTGATGAACCAGGCTGCCTATGAAATTCTTGATCCATTTTTGAAGGCTGTTCGGGTTCTTGTGGTGCTTGATAATTCTGGCACACATCATCGGCGAGAGCGTCAAAGCCAGGACTGTGGATATCACTATGGCATAGATTACCGTAAGGGCGAACTCTTTCAAGTTTCTGCCCACTGCACCGCTCATAAATACCAGCGGGGTGAACACTATGATCAGTGCCACGCTTGTTGACATCAATGTGAAGGTTATCTCCTTCATGCTCTTTATGGCTGCGGGGATGGGTTTCAATCCCTCCTCCAGATGGCGAACCGTGTTCTCCAGAACCACGATGGCATCGTCGACCAGGAATGTAACTGCCAGTACGATGCTCATGAGCGAAAGTGTGTCGAGACTGAAATCTGAAATCAGCATGGCGATCAGCGTGCCAAGGATGGAGATGGGCAGCACGATTGATGGAACCAGAGTTTCCTGAAGGCGGCCCAGGAAAAAGAAGATCACGAGCACAACGAGTACCAGCGCAATCAGAACCGTTATCTGAACATCCTCCAGAGATGCCCTGATCGGCGCGGACTGGTTATACATGGTCTCAATGGTTATGGCTCCGGGCAGTTCCCGACGCGCCTCCTCGAGGCCGGTTGCTATGCGATCTGCCACGGCAACGGTATTGGCACCGCTGGACCTGGACATAAGCATGACAACGCACTTGTCGTGCTCAGGCTGTCCTGGTCTGCCGTAGCGGATATCAACCAGATCGTTTGCAACGCTGTCCACACAGTTAGCCAGGTCTTTAAGCCGGACTGGCGCGTTATTGCGGTAGGCAATGATGAGCTCACCGAACTCCCTGGCGGTACGCAACTGTCCCTGCGGTTCGATAGTAAATGTGCGCATTGGACCATTCAGACTGCCGCCCGGGATATTCACAGTTCCGGCAGCCAGAGCACGCGCCAGTTCGTCAACCCCGATATTGCACGCTGTGAGCCGTTCCGGTTTGAATTGGATGCGGATCGCCCGTTTGGCGCCGAAAGCCTGTACCTTCGATACACCTTCAATCATGCTCAGCTTCCGGGCTACAACATGGTTGGCGTAGTCATACAAATCACCATGCGACAACGTGTCGGAGTAAAGCATGATGACGTAGATTGGCGAATCGGATGGATTGAATTTCTGATAGGTCGGAGGAGCTGGCAGATCATTGGGCAGGTTGCGCTGTGCCCGCGCGATTGCCGCCTGCACGTCCGGGGCAACGAGGTCGACGTTGCGGTTCAGGCTGAATGTCAGACTGATGGTGGTAACGCCGGTTTTGTTGTCCGAGATCATGGACTGCAAGCCGCCGATCTGGGTAAATTCGTTCTCGAGCGGTGTGGCTACAGTGCTTGCCATGGTGGCAGGGCTGGCACCGGGATAGGCTGCCGTGACCTGAATGACAGGGTAGTCAACGGTCGGCAAACTGTTTACCGGCAGCCGGAAGTAAGATACAATCCCGAAAACCGTCAGTACCACCGTCATCAGAATCGTGGTGATCGGCCGCCGTATAAAGACTTCTGAGAATGTCACTACTGTCTCCTCTTACTACCTGCCCGGTGCGTTAGTCACGGCCTGCGTCATCCCTTTTCCGCCCGCCGAAGCGTCATTGCTTTTGCCGCCCGTTCCAGCCGCAGGCTGTTGTTGCACCTCGGCGACCGGCGCGCCCGGGAACAGCATCAATTGTCCAAGCACCACCACTACATCTCCAGACGCCACACCTTCCTCAATCTGGATCAGCTGTCCGAACCTGATACCCGTCTTAACGGGTCGCATATCAGCCTTGCCGTCTTTTACAACATATAGGTATGGCCCGCGTTTACCGAACTGAACGGCACCTTCAGGTACCATCACGGCATCCCGGACGAAGCCGGAACTCATGATTATATCAACAAATTGTCCTGACCAGATTTTAAGCTCACGGTTAGGAACTTCTCCCCTCAACATGATGGAGCCAGTCATGGTATTGACCGCATTGTCAATGAATGTAACGGCGCCGCTGAAGCGGTTAGTTGAACCGCGTGGCACAATGTCCAGCCGGATTGCGCTCTCTGACATCGCCAACCGGATTGCCGGCAGGTATTGCTCGGAAATCGAGTACTCGATGATCATCGGATCGTAGCTGCGGATATTCGTGAGTTTGCTGATGCCGGCAGCCACCAGGTTGCCTTCATCAACGTAACGCTTTGAGCATATGCCCGCCAGTGGTGAGGATACTGTGCAGCGGGCAAGACCAAGTCGTGCCTGCTCGAGCATCGCCTCGTCCATCTGGAGCTGTCCCTCAATGGCGCTTACTCGTGTCTTGAGTGAGTCAAAAGTCTCTTCCGAAATCAGTTTCTTCTCGAACATTGCCCGGTTTCTCTCCAGGGTGCCGCGACTGAGTTCCAGATTGGCGCGATCAGCCTTTACGACGCCCTCGGCTTGTCTGACCCGCGCCGCGTAATCGCTCGGATCGATGAGAAACAGTGGTTGGCCGTTAGTGACTGTGTCCCCGTCACGGACGAGCGTCTTGATAAGAATGCCCGAGACCTGAGGCACAATGTCCACGCTGACCCGTTCCCTGGTGTTGCCGAATGCCTGAATGATGATTGGCGTATTTGTCTGCACTGCGATGGCAGTCTTGACTCCTGCCGGCGGGCGAACCGGGGGGCCGCCCTTGCGCTTGCCGCACGAACTGGTCGTGGCGGCCAGTACACAACAGGCCAGCAGTGTGAGAGGGATTCGGTTATTCAGTTTCATGGCACGCGTTCCTTCCGGGTTGGAGTTGAGAACAGATTGCCCGCCTGCTCAGGGGCGCCTTTTTCCAGCAGACCTGTCGAATACGCCAGTTGAACAAGCGCGGTGAAGGCTTCCTGCCGCGCCGCCACATTCTGCTGCCGGGCCTGCGCGAGCTGCGCTTCGGCGTTCAGCAGGTCGAGTATGCTCTTGAGTCCGGCCTTGTAACTGTCCAGCGCTTTCTCGTGTGAAGCTGTGGCGCTCTTAAGGTAGGCCGCACTGAACTGATATTTCTTGAGCGCCGTCTCATAGCCCTGATACCGGCTCCAGACGTCCGCACTGGCCCCAAGCTCGGCCTGTTGCAGCTGGGCCCTGACGGACTCCGCCTGTTCCGTGGCGGCACGCCGGGCATTGCGGGTCTGGCTGCCGTCGAACAGCGTCCACTGCAGGTTGAAGCCGCCATAGATAGCCCAGTCGTCGTCCTGCATCTTCGTGTCGTTGTATTTCTCGTAATAGTTACGGTTTGCTGTGCCGTTGAAGTAAAGGGACGGCCAGAGCGGTGAACCGGCAACCTTCACGGCAGCCTCTTTTGCGGCAAGGTTCGCACGCAGACCTGATATATCAGGCCGCCGGCCGAGCGCAGCGTCGATCAGCTGCTTCACATCCGATGCAGCCAGACTGTCCGGCACATCGCGCGACGGAGGCGTTACCCGGACTGTTACATCAGCGGGCAGTCCCATGGCCAGGGCCAGAGCGCCCATGGCTATCTGGACAAAGCCTTCGGCTGAGGCAAGAGCGTACGATGCCTGGTCGAACGACGCCTTTGCCTGGAGAACTTCCAGTTCGGTACCGAGTCCGGCCCGCAGCCCTTCCTGTGCCACGTCAAGAATCGTCTTCGCGTCTTTCGCGTTGGACTGCGCGGCTTCCACGCCAGCCTGGGCGCTCACAAGCCCGTAGTAAGCAGTCTGAGCGCCAAGCAGTATGTCCTGAATTGCCTTGTTGAATCCGAAATTCAGCGCGTAAACAGTCTGCATTGCCTGTTCTACCGCCGCCTTCCGGCCGCCGCCAAAGTTAAAGATCAGGTAGTTCACCTGCAGTCCGGGCCCATAGGTCGTGACGTCGCGGTCAAATGCATTCGTGTTTGCAGTGGTATTCTGCCGGTTAATGACCGCAGTGGCGCTGATGGTCGGCATGAAGTAGCCCTGGACCTGATCCACAACGGCAGCTGCCGCACGGGCATCTCTCCAGGCTTTTCTACTGCCGGGATGATTCTGCAGCGCCACATCAGTAATCTCCGCAAGCGAAAGCGGGCGCGACAGATCGTTGGTCCGGGCCCGCAGACTCTGCCAGACCGCATCAGGGCCTGCCGCTGATACCGGCGGCTTCCAGGGAGTCATGTCATCAGATGGCGTAGGCGTTGTCACGCAACCCGCCAGAACCAGTCCGGCTCCAGACACTGCCAGCAATACAGTACGATGTAAGGTCATGCCAGTCTCCCTTGTTTGCATTTTGAGGGGAACACTGAGTCGGGAAGAACCGCATCCACTAGAGTACGCAGATACGCCGCGGATGAACCGGACCGGTAGTGAAAGAGAAAGTCGCAGGTTGCGTAATGGGAAAGCCCGCCCACGAGCAGGTGTGCCCTCATTTCCGGCGATTGCATTTTCAGCCTGCCCAGCTTGATTTCCCTGCGGAAGTAAGCTGCGATCACCCGCATATGCTGTACAGGCGGCGGCGTACCGGCGCCTTTCCGGCACGGCTGGAGCATGGGCGCGCCGCTCGAGTGGAGCATGATAACCCGGGGGATAACGGTCTGCAGATGCTTGAGCAGCTGTCTGGCAGCGTGTTCCAGGTTCTGACGGACATTTCCGGTGCCGGCTGATTTCATCAGCCAGTCCTCGTCCTCCTGAATCCTGGTCTCAGCCCTCATTGCCGCGGCAAACAGATCACACTTGCTCTTGAAGTGCTTGAAGATGGAGCCTTCCGAGACGCCGGCCTCGCGCGCAACCGACGCCGTACTGGCCTGATAGCCGTGCTTAAGGAATACCTTCCGCGCTGCCTCAAGAATTGCGTCATTCTGAATTGTAACAGGTCGCGACATTACTGCTCGACTCCTCCTCTTCAATAAGTAAGGACTCACTCAATAATGAATTGGCGACCTGTTGTCAAGCATTGTGGCGAAGAACTTATACCGCAATCGACATCCGGATTGCTCATGCGCGGAGAGGACTTTGCCACGGAGTTCACGCCCGCCTGCCCCCCGACCGAATCGGGCGGGGCGGGCAGGGAGGCACGGAGCGGAGAAGAAAAGAGAGACGGATGGAG
>JBAXMA010000263.1:0-5335 GCA_037134535.1 bacterium | reverse complement strand
ATTATTATGAGTGACCTGCCGCAACATCCGTTTGTTGAACAGACCATGGAAAAGGCAAGGCATGCAGCTGCCGTTTTCAATCAGTACACCCAGGAGCAAGTTGATCGAATCGTTCGCGCCGTTTATGAAGCCGGGTTCAATAATCGTGTCAAGCTGGCAAAGCTGGCCCACGAGGAAACCGGTATTGGCCGATGGCAGGACAAGGTTATCAAGAACGTGGTCGCGACACAGTTGATCTACAACGACATCAAGGATTGCAAGACGGTAGGCATTATTTCTGATGACCCCATCACCGGCATCGCGGAAATAGCTCAGCCCATGGGGCCAATCCTTGCCATTATCCCGGTTACAAACCCAACCTCCACAGTCATGTTCAAGACTCTGATCAGCTTGAAAGCCCGCAATCCCATCATCATCAGTCCTGCGGGAAAAGCAAAACGCTGCTGCGTCGAAACGGCGAGAATTCTCTACGAAGCCGCGCTGGCTGCCGACGCCCCGGAAGACTGCATCCAGTGGTGCGATACAGTCTCACGCGAGCAGACCCAGGCGTTCATGAGTCATCGCGATGTCGCCCTGATTCTCGCAACCGGTGGCTCGGGACTGGTCAAGACCGCCTACAGTTCCGGCACGCCCACCATCGGCGTCGGCGCGGGAAATGTCCCGATCTTCATACATACTTCGGCCGATATTCCGTTTGCGGTCAGACAGATCCTGATGTCGAAAACATTTGATAACGGAACCATTTGCGCCAGCGAGCAGGCCATTGTCGTCGAAAAGAGTATTGCCGACGCTGTTCTGCTGGAATTTGAAAAGCAAAAGGGACGCGTGCTGGATGCCGACGAACGCGCGCTCCTCACAGCCGTCGCCTGGGATACAAAACGTGGGCTCATGAATGCGGATATCGTGGGGCAATCCGCTTCAATGATTGCAGCCAAAGCGGGCATTTCAACGCCGGCTGATACGTCAGTCCTGATAGCGCCGATCAAGCATGTCGGCGACAAAGAGCCACTTTCCTCGGAAATTCTGGCCCCGATTCTCGCATTCTTTGTGGCAGACTCATTCGATACTGCCGTGAAGACCTGCATTGAATTGAATTACCACGGCGGTGTCGGCCATACTGCCGGAATTTACGCCAATGACGAAAAGGTAATCAAGGACTTCGCTCTGCTTATGAACGCCGGTCGTATTGTGGTCAACACTCCGTCGTCCCAGGGCGCAGTGGGCGGAATCTTCAATATGCTGAGTCCGTCATTCACTCTCGGATGCGGCACTGGCGGAAAGAATATTACTTCCGACAATGTTACAGCGAGGCATCTCCTTAATATTCAACGGGTTGCCAGGCGGCGGGACAATCAGAAGTTCCTGCAATTCGACACAAGCAAGTACATGGATGAATCACTTACCGCATCTCAGGCAGAAAGATTGTTTGACCGCAATTTCTAACAATTCAGGGGGAATAAACAATGACTCAGATTATTCACGAAGGAAAAGAAGCGTGCGTCCGGTTCTCCGGGCAGCTTTCATCCGCAGTTTGTGAAGCGCTAGACCTCGAGGTTGATCAGGCGCTCTTGAAGAAACCGGAGACTGTGGTCTTTGATCTGGCCGAAGTATCATTTGTGGCCTCAGTGTTCCTGCGGATCTGTCTGAAAACCTTTAAAAAGATGGGACGCGATCATTTCTGCATCATCAACGTGTCGCCAGCTCTGATGAGAGTATTCGCCATAGCAGGCCTTGATGAAATGGTCAAAACCACTTAAGAATTCGCCCCCTTCATGATGATTCTCCGCTCAATGCATGGAATACTGAAACTGTTCAAAAGTATCTGGCTGGGAGTGACGTTGATCCTCCTGGCCTCCGGCCTGTTGCTATTATCAGACATTGGCCGGCGTCAGGGCGGCGGACGTCGTTCGACAGCGAAATCTCTGCCCCGCCTGGCCGTAATGCAGTGGGCCTCGACAAGTCTGCTGGACCACACTGTTGAAGGCATCGTTGTTGGACTGCGTCAGCAGGGTTTCGTACATGGCCGCACTGCCGATATCCGGTTCCTGAACGCATCAGGCGATAACACCACGGGCAACGTCATGGCTCGCGATCTGGCCGGTGGTGCATATGATATGATACTGACAGCCAGCACTCTTGCACTCCAGGCAGTGGCCAAGGCAAACTCGGCCGGAAGGGTCGTCCACGTCTTCGGAGGCGTAACCGATCCGTATGGCGCAGGCGTCGGCATCACAGGGTCCAAACCAGATCAGCACCCGCGGCATCTGGTCGGAGTGGGCACTTTTCAACCAGTTGAACGCGCCATCCGGATCGCCAGGCTGATGAATCCCCGATTGAGCAAGATCGGCGTGGTCTGGAATCCTGGTGAGAGCAATTCCGAGGCCTGCCTGGGCAAGGCTCGAGCCATCTGCAAGGAACTCGGCATCAGTCTTCTCGAAGCCAATGCCGGCAACACCTCGGAAGTGTCGGAAGCCGTCCGGTCAGTTCTGGCGCGGGGAGTGGAGGCGGTCTGGGTGGGCGGCGACACCGTGGCTATCTCCGCCATCAGCACCATTGTTTCCGCCGCCCGTACATCAAAGATTCCAGTATTCAGCAACGACCCGAGCGATGCAGCCAGGGGTGTGCTCTTTGGCGTGGGTGCGTCCTACCACGATGTCGGCATAGCAGTGGGCGAAATCGCCGGAAAGATACTAAAAGGTAAGAAGCCGGAGACGTTTAGCGTTGAGAATCTTGTCCCCGAACTGCTTTCTGTAAATGAGACGCTTGCAGCGGAATTCAAAGCCTGGTCCGTCCCGGAGGAAATTCGCGCTCAATCCAAAGCTGTAGCAGTCACACGTGCACCGGATTCCGTTTCCAGGAGCCAGCCGGAACCGGGCCGCACCTACAAGGTCGGCCTTCTTTATTTCGGTCCTCATCCCATGTTTAATGTTGCCATCGAAGGCATTCTGGAGACGCTGCGCGATGCCGGTTTTATCGAAGGCGGCAATCTCATGATACAGCGCATGCACCCCAACAACGACATGTCTATGCTCCCGCAGGTTGCCCGTCAGCTCGCCAGCCAGAACCTTGACCTGCTCATCCCGCTTTCCACGCCTTGCCTGGGTGCAGTCCTGAACGGCAACAGTCGTACACCTGTTGTTTTTGGCGCGGTCTCCGCGCCGCTTGAAGCCGGCGCAGGAAAGACCTTCCGGGATCACTTGACAAATGTAACTGGCGCCGTCTGGACTGCTCCCAATCCAGCTCTATTCCGGTGGCTCAAGGAACTTTATCCAGCCTGCACAAACGTGGGGGTCATCTACAATCCATCGGATGCCAATTCCATGCGCGAAAAAGAGGTCGCCCGCTCTCTGCTCGCCGGCTGCGGGATGCGCCTGATTGAGCGCACCATCAGTAACTCCAGCGACATATCGCAGGCAATCCAGTTAATGTCTGGTGCAGGTGTTGATGCAATCTTCGGCATGTCTGACAATACTGTAGTCAGCGCATTTACCGCACTGGATCAAGTCTGCCGGAAGGAGCACATTCCACTGCTAGCCGACGACAACTCACTGATGGGTTCCGGCGCTCTTTACAGTTGCGGCGCGAGCCCGAAAGGTGAAGGCCGCCACACAGGCCAGATATCCGCCCGCGTTCTACTCGGCGAGAACCCGGCAACCATTCCTTTTCTGCCAAGCATAGAAATGGAAACCACAGTCGATCTGGCCACTGCCGCCAACCTGGGCCTGACCTTGCCGGTCGCACTGCTGAAGGAAGCTGGCATCTACCATCATCCTTCGGCCCGCTTCGGGCGTCCATTTCGCATCGCTGTGGTCAATCTGGTGCATAATGCACTTTTGGAATCTGCAGAGCAGGGAGTGGTACGCGGTCTGCGCGAGGCCGGATTTGCGGAGAAGGTGGACTTCACGATCAAATATTCCAATGCGCAGGGCGAGATTGCACAGCTTCCAGCCATCCTTGATGCCGCCCGGGCAGACTCACCTGACATCATCATCACCGTCACGACTCCGGCATTAATGTCGGCAGTCCGGCGCATCACGGATATCCCGATCGTCTTTACCGTTGCAAGTGATCCATCCGTGCTGGGGTTGTTCAATGCAGCGGACCGCCCGGCCAACATCACGGGCGTGCACGACGACCCCCCTGTGAAACGCCTGCTCGACATGGCTTGCAAGCAGGACCCGGCACTCACGATCGTCGGCATTATATATGATCCCGCCCAACCCAACTCTATTATCTCTGTGGAGAAGTTGCGCAAGGCCTGCAAGGAAACTGGAGTGACATTGTGCGAATCCACGGCATCCACTGTGTCCGAGTTGACCGCGGCAACCCAGGCAGTCATTCAGCGCCGGGCGGGAGCCATTCTGCTCTCGGCCGACAATCTGGTAACCACCGGCTTTCCTGCCATTTATGTCGCCGCGAAGAGCGCCGGTATTCCTGTCTATGTCACATCTCCCGAACTTGTCAAGCAGGGCGCATTTGGCGCGGTAGGCGACAATTACGAGGCCTGGGGTGCACAATCCGGGCGCCTTGCCGCCAAGGTACTGGCCGGTGTTCCGCCCTGTGAGCTGCCTGTCGAGACCACCCGGACGCAGGAGGTCATTGAACCCGGATCCAGGACCAACAACGTGCCAAAGACCTTATCCACCGGCCGCGACCGGCCATGGGAGATCCGGATGATCCGATATAACGATGCCCAGTTCTCTGAGGATACCAGGCGCGGCATCATGGATGGTTTCAAGAGAGAAGGTTTACAGGAAGGGAATGACTTCAACGTGCGTTGCTTGAATGCGCAGGGAGACATGACGACGCTGACCAGCATCATGACTGCAGTCCGGTCCGAACAGCCCGACCTGATCATGCCCATTTCCACGCCCGCCTTGCAGGCGACACTGCGGCAGGCCGGCAGCATGCCAATTGTATTCAGTTGCGTAGGCGATGGCGTCCGCGCTGGTGCCGGCGTTTCGGAAACCAACCACTCCCCGAACGTGACTGGCATCACCACACGCTCGCCCTTCACGGCCATGGCCCGATTGATCAAGGAATCCGTCCCTGGGGTCACCACAGTTGGCACACTTTTCACCCCTGCAGAGATCAACAGTGAACTGTACCGTGAATGGTTCGCCGACGCATTGAACAAGGAAGGGCTGAAACTGATAGCTGTGCCGGTCACCACCAGTGCGGAGGTCACTGAAGCGATGACCGTCTTGCTTCGTAACAATATCCAGCTTGTCGGACAGATTTCTGACAACACCACGTGTCCCGCATACGCCCAGATCATCAAGCGTACCAACGATGCCAAGCTGCCCTTCTTCTGCTTTGACAGTATCGGTATACG
>JBAXMA010000262.1:0-5342 GCA_037134535.1 bacterium | reverse complement strand
GCCTTGAACTGCAGAACAAATGATGTATCGCCCGCCACCCTGCCGGCATCAAGAGTGAAGGAATACCTATCCGTGGATACAACGGTCTCCCTCCCATCCCGCTTTAGAATCCAGTATACCTTCAGCGCACCATCCGCCTTAGCGGACACGTTTGCGCTCTTTCCTTCAAGGACAGTGATTTGCGTTGCAGGAACCGAGAAGTCGTTGCCAGACTTCACCAGAGTGCCGACCAGGGTCTGGAGCGGTTTCTGATTCTCATACTGCAGCTTCACCCAGTCAGGAGAACGCGTGACCTTTGACATACGGACTTCGTCAATATCGCCACTGAAGGTAAAGTGATTATACCATCCGCCGATCCACATCTTAGCCGGATTCCGGATGTTCAACGGTGCTCCATCCGACTTGGATAACCCGTCCAAAACGCCATTGACGTAGAGTCGTGACTCACCACTCTTGAATGCGTGTACAACGTGAGTCCATTCAGACATAGAAATACGGCTGCCACCCTCAACATTTGCTCCCGAAAAGTAGCAATCCATCCTGATGTGCGGCGGACTGGCCAGTTGCATAACAGCCTTTCCCTGGGCCTGTTCATTACCCCACGCAAGAACAGTCGTATTCGCTTTCCCGGCCTTAATCCATGCCTCGGCTGTGCACGGACTGCTGCCAGACGGATAGGTGGTGATGTTCTCACCGCAATTGATCCCCTTGCCTTCGCCGAAGTACCGCCCAAGGCCTATCATTCCTGCCGAAGACGAGGTACCTGTATCCTTCGACACAAGTGTGCCGACTTCATCCTTCACAGGGTCACTCATATGCCAGACGCTGAGATAGCCATTGGCATCATTGAACACGGCATGCCCGCTAGATTCGCTGACAGCATCGGCTTTACCCCAGTACAGTTTGATCTCCTGCCGTTCATTGCCCCTTATTACCGGGATCCGCACCCAGATACTCGCATTTCCATTGGCTGCATCCCATTCATCCAGTTGATACGCCAACGGCGTACCAGTGGCAGTCGAAAACCTGATATCATCACCATTAGCCTTCGTTCTTCTAAAATCAAAGAAATCCCTGTTCAGCCGAACGAGAACGGGACACTGCTCTTCTACAGCCGTTGCAGGCAGATTGGCGCCATCTGGCGTTGTGAGCAGATAGATGGAACCGGAATGCTGCCAGCCGGCATATTGCGCAAATGCCGTCTGCAGAAATCCAGCCAGCACCACCGTTATCAAGGCAACGCTCTTCTTCATTAAGTATTCCCTTTCATTGACTGCTCCGTACCATAGAGCCACAACTTCTGCTCTTCTTGTTTTCAATCGTAAACCTTGCCGTTATCGTTGTCGACGACGATCTCAATTCACTCTTCTGCAACCTAACATACAAACTCTATGTGAGATATCATTCTCAATTTTGCTCTGAAAGCTTGACAAAACACATGATAAAGGGCATCCAGTCTGCCTGCCTTGCTTACTCTGGGCAGTTGGGATTTATGGATTGTGCAAAAACAACCCGGGAGGATATCGGAATGGTGGATGATCCAAGCAGCATGAGCGACGAGCAACTTGACGAGTGGTTTCTGTCAGGCACAAGCGCTACCCCCCTCCCTCTCGTCGCAATGCAGGAAGTTCTTTCAAAACTCTACTCCTCCTCACGATCCTTGAAGGCTGACTCACTTGCAGACCTCGTTCAAGACGTCCTCAAGAAGCGCCACGATGTTCCGGGTGCCCTGCGTATCCTTGAACTGCAAGCTTATTGGAAGGCGGAAGATCCATCGTTTCGCGCGCGAAGCCGCACTATGCTCCAGGAAACCTATGCCCAGGCCCACATTGGCGCGGCCTTTGTGGATTCAGTAGGGTTCGCCAAGAATGATGTTACCACGCAGGAATGTCTACGTCGGCTGCGCGTGCTTATAAGCCTCGCTCCCGGAATGCTGTGCATGGACAAGACCTGGGGGTTCGGAGTCATAAAGCACCTCGATGCGTTCTACAAGAAGGTGGCAATAGACTTCGAAAGGAAGCACGGGCATGAGCTCGGATTTGAATATGCAGCGGCGGTCCTCATTCTGCCCGACGATAGTCATATACTCGTCATGAAGCATCGTGATCCCGCCAAACTCCAGGAACTGGTAAAATCAAACCCGGCTGAAGTGGTAAAAATAGTTCTTCGCTGTTACGGTTCCATGAACGTTAACCAGATCCAGGAACAGCTTATGCCCGGCATTGTGGCAACGGCCAACTGGAAGTCTTTCTGGGACAGTGCGCGCAAGGCACTCAAGTCAGATAAACTTGTGAACTTCCCAGCCAGCCGGCTGGACCCCATATCTCTTCTTCATGCGGAGAAGGCGTTCGACACCCATTGGTTTGCAGCCCTCTCCGCAGAATGCCAGATCGAGGCCATTCTGACCAGGACAGAACTCTTCCTTGAGGAAAGTGATCCGGCGCTATTGACTGAGCAAGCCAGGGCGGTCTTTCTTGATCGCCTCATGCACGTCATCAAAGGAGCTCCGAGCGGAGAGTTGGCACTTGCAGCCAAGGGGCTCATGCTTCTCAAGACGCTGGCAATCCCGGTCGACCCGTCCATCGCGACCGCATTCATTGACCGCCTCCTTTCACGCAAAGGCCTGCTCAATGCCATGGCCGGTCTACAGGCATCCGAGCTCGAACCCCTGTTGGAATATCTCATGGTTCAGGATCAGGCGCGCGCAGCGGCACTGTTTCTTGCGGTCCTGACCGAGGTCTCTATCACGCCCTTAAACACCCTGACGGATTTTCTAGCCGAAAAGGGCATGGAAGATCAGACTCTGGAAGTCTTCAGAAAATCTATGGCAGCAGCCACGCTGAACATCGAGATGCTTTTCTGGCTAAGCAAGAGAATCGATATAATGCAGTCTCGCTCAATCGGCACGGTCGCAGATTTCCTGACACAGTGCATAACCCGCCTGCAAGAGCCGTTCCATGGTGAGCGGCTGAAAGCCGGCAAACAGCTTCGTGCCCTTTTTGAACGTACGGACTGGCTCTCACCCGTTTTGTCTGCCGTCCTCCCTGGAGAGCGGGAACGCTTTGTAATGATGATGAAAGACGCTCCGGGCTGGCCCGTTCTGGAAAGGAATGCCGTCCTGGCCAGAGTCATAGGTTTGTATCCGGATCTTCACCGCATACTGCTAACTGATGACGACAAGGCTGACGGAAAATCAGTCGGCAGGTATACGTCCTGGCGGACCTACGCAGAGCGCCGGTCACGGCTGGAGAAGATCATAAAGGTTGACCTGGTGGAAAACGCCAAGGATCTTGCAGTAGCCCGCAGCTATGGTGATCTGTCTGAGAACCACGCATTCAAGGCCGCTAAGGAGCGGCAGGATATTCTTGCCAACCAGCGCGACACATTGGTCCGCGAGTTGAAAGAAGTGAAGGGAACAGCGTTCGAGGGTTTTGCGTCGGAAGTTGCAGGCATGGGTACCAGGATCGTGTATTCGCGGCCAGACGGGGTTACGGTCGAGAAGTATATATTGGGCGAGTGGGATACTGACGAGAATCAGGGAATTATCTCCAACAAGACCACTCTTGCCGTAGCCTTCGCGGGCCACAGGGCAGGCGAGGACGTCACCGTTCCTGGCGAGAATGGCACAGAAGTCTGCCGGATTATTGACATCGACCGACTACCGCCAATGCTCATCGCATGGGCCCGCGGCAATACCGGACATTAGCGGTACAGCCGCAGACCGGAACAGTACAGAGTTCACTGTTTCATGATTCATGACGGGCGACTTCAAAGCACAGCCAGAAGACTCACAGTTGTGTAATTCTGACAGTGCTATAGGGTTATTTCGCTGCCATAGGCCAAATTTTGCAAGCAAGGGTCGCATCTCGGGGGTAGTTCGTTCAGAACGGCCCAAAACATCCCGATCTGTTTCACGGCTGCGCTAAACTCCGAAAATGAAACGGGCTTGACTACATAGGCGTTGGCCCCCAGTTCATAACTGAGGATCACATCCTGATCCTCCTGCGACGATGTCAGCATCACCACCGGCAGAAGTTTCAAGGCCGGGTCGGCGCGTATAGCCCGCAGTACGTCGATGCCATCCAACCGCGGCATTTTAATATCCAGTATCACCACCGCTGGTTCGCCGAACGCGCGCTGGCTGTATTTGCCTTGCCGGCGGAGATACTCCAAGGCCTCTACTCCGTCCCGGACGACATCGATCCGGTTGGCAAATTTGAACTCCGCCAGAGCCTCCAGAATCAGCTCTGCATCGCAGGCGTTGTCTTCCGCCAGCAAGATGGATTTCAGCTCAGCCATTACGCACCTCAGCAACAGCCGGAGTCGGTAAGGAGAAATAGAACGTCGCCCCCTGATTCAGCGCGGCCTCATACCAGACACGACCGCCATGACGATTAATTATTCGATGCACGAGCGCCAGACCGAGTCCTATCCCTTCGAATTCTTCGATCGGGTGCAGTCGATGAAACAGGCGAAAGAGTTTTTCCGCGTACTGCATATCAAAGCCCACACCGTTGTCCTTCGTCATAAAGATGAATTCTCTGTTCTCCTGGCGGCAGCCGACTTCGATCCGGGCTGCTTCTCTGATCCGGGTATACTTCACGGCATTCTCCAGCAAGTTGGCCCAGACCTGACAGATCAAGACATAATCCCCGCGCACGGAGGGAAGATCCCCGATGACCCATTCAATTCTTCGTTCGGCATGAATCTCCTTCAACGGGAGCAGAGCGTCCTGAAGTGCCTGATTCATATTCATGCGCTCCATGCGTAACTCTGTTCGCCCGGAACGGGAGAATTGCAGCAGGCTGTCCACCAATAATCCCATCTGGCAGGCGGAATTGGCAATGGTATCGAGGTAGTGAAATCCCTGGTCGCTCAATCCGGAGCCACAGCGTGTGCGCACCAGATTCACGTAGCCGTCAATGTGCCGCATGGGGGCACGCAAATCGTGCGCTACCGAGTAGCACAAATCCGCCAGTTCCTTGTGGGACGACTCCAGTTCGGCGGTGCGATCCCGCACGCGCTGCTCCAACGTGGCATTGAGCAACCGGATTTGATCCTCGTCCGCCTTGCGAGCGGTGATGTCGCTCAAGGTACCAACCATTCGCAACGCTTTTCTCTCATGATCCCATCGAACAACCCTTCCACGAATCGAGAACCAGCGCCATTTATCGGATTTCAACTTCATCCGAACGTCGAAGTTGAAGCTATTGCCACTGTTAATCGCTAGACGCAAATCGCCTTCGACCCGGTCCAAGTCCTCCGGGTGAACCAGGACTCGCCATGAGTCGTAAGAGGCCTGAAATTCCATATCGTTATATTCTAGTAGCGCATAATAGTGT
>JBAXMA010000261.1:0-5356 GCA_037134535.1 bacterium | reverse complement strand
ATCATAGGTGGTCTTTGCGGGGCCGCACTTGCATCGTCGCGTGGCAATTGGCATGTCATTCGCTGGTCTGTTGTGAACGAAGTTACCGGTAAGACTGAGGGCTTGTGGAGCAAAGTTGTTATACCAATGCTCACGTCGCCGTTGCTGGGTTTTGTGATCGGCCTGCTGCTGATGGGAGTGCTGACGATATGTCTGTTGCGGGTCACTCCCCGGATTATTAATATGGTTTTCGGCAAGTTGCAGATGGTTAGTGCCGCTAGCATGGCGCTGAGTCACGGAACAAACGATGCGCAGAAGACAATGGGCATTATAGCTCTTGTGCTGTTCTCCGCAACAAAGGAAGGCATTTTCAACGATCTGCCCCCGTGGCTCAGTTTTCTTCATACACCGCAGTTTGCTATTTCACTATGGATTAAGATTTTGTGCGCGCTGGTAATGGCTGCAGGAACAGCGGCCGGTGGGTGGAGAATCATAAGGACATTGGGTCACAAGATGGTCAGGCTCCAGCCGATTCACGGGTTTGCCGCCGAGACGACCGCGGCGACAATAATATTTGCGGCCAGCCATCTGGGTATTCCTTTGTCGACAACTCACGTTATCTCAACATCTATCATGGGGGTTGGTGCCACGAAGCGACTCAGTGCTGTCAAGTGGGGGTTGGTCGGTCGGATCGTTTGGGCCTGGGTGTTGACACTGCCCGTCACGGCACTGATTGCCTACTGGTCCATGCGTCTCTGCATGTTGATCAAGCCGTAGATCCCGCGCTCGAGCAGGGACTGTAGAGAAGAGCACGGCGACTGAGCGCCGTGGCTGCAATCCGTTGGCACAAGAGTGTTCTGAATGGAATTGTAAGACTTCCGGCTGATCAGGCGCCGGCCGGGATTGTCCCGTCACGACATGCTGCGATATAGTTCATTCCAAACTCGTCCTGACCTGTCAGCAGATCTTTGGCGAGCTTGAAAGCAGCGGACCCGGTGTCGAGTCTTTCCAGAATGCCGGTGTTGATCTGGAGCGGGTCAACGATGCCGCCATCCGCGCCTGCCTGGATCGCTAGCCAGGTGAAAACCTGGTTGAGCAGTTTCCGGTTCGGCATTCCAAATGACACATTGCTCAAGCCGGCTACTATGTGGACCTCCGGACCATACATCTTCCGCACACTCGACACAGCATCCAGAAATCCGTTGCCGTTTGTCTGATCGGTTGAGATCGGGAAAACGAGAGGATCAATGTGGATGGCGCCTGTCTTGATTCCTCTGGCAGTTAACTGCGGAACCAGCTTTGCAAGGTTCGAAAGCCGTTCGGAGGTGTTGCTGGGCAGATCGCACTCTCCGGCAGCTGATGCGACTACGACCGCTTTGAACTCAGCAGCAAGGTCGAGGGCGGCTGTGCGTTCCAGTGAGACAGAATTCAGCATTGGTGCACCGCGTTCGCGTTCGCACGCTGACAGACCGGCGCGCAGGATTTCGAGATTGGAGGAGTCTATACTCATCGGAAGTCGGGAAGCCTTCTGTATGAGCCTTACGGTAAAGTCTATCAGCCTGATACGCTCCGGTATGTCGGTACTGAACTCGTCAACATTGACATCGAGGTAGGTTGCTCCAGACTTCTCCTGTGCCAGTGCGAGGCTGGCCAGGTAATCCTTCCCGGTCGTCTTTCCGGCATCGTCACCGTATATGCATTGCCATATGGCAACGGCGCAGTGCTTGACCCGCCCCGACGCCCATTCGGGGCCATCAACAAACGCCTTGGGAATTGGCAATTGCCTTGGGGTGCCACCGGACTTGTAGGGTATTGCGAAGCCGTTATCTGTCTTGGCTACGAACTTACCGTCGGTTTTGTAGATCCTGGTGCAGTGAATGTTTTCGCCAACGCATATGAAAGGCTTCATGTCTCTCCCCACTATGTTTTCTTCTTTTCATTCCTCGCGATTGCGAGCATCTCACGGGCGTGATCTCTGGTCAACTTTGAAGGTGATCGGCCGCCCAGCATGCGCGCCACCTCGTCGGTGCGGGCTTCGTCTTTGAGTAGTTCAATCTCAGTATAAGTGCGTTCTCCGCGAACGCGCTTTGCCACTGCGAAGTGGGATACCCCGTGAACGGCCACCTGGGGCAGATGAGTAATGCAGATCACCTGATGGCTGCCGGCGATGCCTGAGAGTTTGTCACCGATGGCGAAACCCATCTCTCCGCCGACATTCGTGTCTATCTCGTCGAATACCAGCACTGGAATCCGGTCGTGCTTTGCGAGCACTGCCTTTATCGCCAGCATGACTCGTGATATCTCACCGCTGGAAGCGATCATCCGGAGCGGCCGCATTGCCTCTCCCAGATTCGGGGCGAATCCAAACTCCATGACGTCAGTTCCCGTTGCACCCGGTTCAATTTCCGAAAGCTCTACATGGAAGGCACCTTTGGCGAATCCGAGATCCTGCAATTCGCGAGTGATCGCAAGGGCGAGATTTCCGGCGGTTGCCCGACGCTCTTTGCCCAATTTCTTTCCAAGGCGGCGCACCGAGCTCAATGTTTTTGAGATGTTACCTTCCAGCTCTGCTATCCGCTCGCCTCGGGTCTGAAGGTCGTGGAGGCGATTCTTTGCCTGCTCAAGTTTGGCGAGGATGTCGGGAATCGTAGTCCCGTATTTGCGCCGGAGTTTCTGGTAGGCGGCTATGCGGGCTTCAACCTGCTCAATCTGACGCGGGTCGCTGTCTATGTCGTGTGCGCGGCTGCTGATCGTCTTTGACAGTTCCTGCAATTGTACTGACGCCGAACGCACTTCCTCGCTCCATTGCTCCGACTCCGGGAGTGCACTACGCAGACCATCCAGCTCTTTCTGGACCGATGCGAGAGCGTCAATGACGGATGAATCGCCGTCGGTCAGAATCTGGCACATATTCTGGGCTGTCTCAAGGATGCGCTGGGCGTTGGTCACAAGGATATGCCTGGCCTTGATTTCCTCTTCCTCGCCCTCGACTGGCGCGGCTTCGCTGATTTCCTTGACCTGGAACGAGAGCAGATCAATCTGCTCGGCAACGGTCTTTTCGTCACAGTCCAGACTCTTCAGGGATGATTGAAGAGCGCAGAGTTCAACGAATGCTGCATGGTACTCAGCACGAAGCTCCGAATGTCCACCGAAGGAGTCGAGGATTTCCATCTGGAAGTCCGGATTGAGCAGAGACTGGTGGTCGTGCGGTCCGTGCATATCCACAAGCAGGTTGCCGACCTTCTTCAGGGTCTGGAGCGTTGCCGGGCAGCCGTTCACGAAACTGCCGCCACCGGAGGCGGACACGACGCGGCGGAGGATGAGCTGGCCGTCCTGGCAAGGGTCGATTCCGGATTCGGCGAGCAGCGCATTGACTGAATCAGCTGCTTGCAAGGCAAGGACGCATTCGGCGGAGCCCTGGGACTGGCCGGTGCGGATCACCGATTTGTCTGCCCGTTCGCCCAGTAGAAGGGATAGCGCCCCGATGAGCAGAGATTTCCCGGCACCGGTTTCGCCGGTGATGATATTGAGGCCTGGCTGGAACTCAACCTTGAGATCCTCTACCAGCGCTAGATTCCTGATCTGTAAAATGCACAGCATTTGCGGGGAAGATAGTGCGGAAGGGTTTCAGATTCCAGAACTATTGTCTTCATACGGGCTGGTGTCTCCGGCCACTACAGTGCCTTCACGGCCTTGAGCCAGGACTGTGCTATGAGCGCATGTCCCGGAAGTGAGGGGTGTACGCCGTCACCAGCCCAGAATGACGGAGAGCGTTGTGCTGCGGCAGCCGAGAAGATTCCGTCGAGTGGAACAAGGATCGCTTTGAATTCCACGGCCAGGCGGCGGACGGCGTGAATGCGTGGATCGAGGTCGATTCGCCACTGCTTGCGATCCTCGGGAACCGGCAGGACAAATGGCTCGATCAGGATCAGGCCCGCATTAAGCCTGCTCTTAACCTGCGTAAGGATGTTCCTGTAGGATTTCTCGTACGCTTCGGTTGTTGTCGGATCATTACTGTCATATCGGCGCCAGGTGTCGTTGATCCCGATCATTATGGAAACCCAGGAAGGCTTGAGGTCCAGGCAGTCTTTCTGCCATCGTGCTTCCAGATCGCTTGCCCGGTTGCCGCTCAATCCGCGATTGAGAAACTTTACGCCTTTGGCTGGATACATTGCTTCGAACCATGATGCGGCCATCATTGCATAGCCTGTGCCGAGGCTGCTCGGATCCTCACGCACCCACCCGGCGTCAGTAATGCTGTCGCCCTGAAATAATACAACGGCCTTGTCCTCAATCAGTGAACACATGAAATGGTCCTCCTTGCGCCGGATTTGCTGCAGAATCAATGCGTGGAAAGATATACCCGGCTGATAAAGATGAAAAGCGAATAGTTGACAAGAAGGGATGTATTATCTAGCTTTATTGCTTTGTTCGGCGGGGTAGCTCAGTGGTAGAGCAGAGGACTCATAAGCCTTTGGTCAAGGGTTCAACTCCCTTTCCCGCCACCACTTTGGCCGGTACAGATGAAACTGGGCGACTGGATCGCTTGGCTGTGTTGGGTCCCCAATGAAAATCAGTCGCAATGATTACTGCCCTTGCGGCAGCGGCAAGAAATACAAGAACTGCCATTTTGGGAAAGAAGATCCTGTCATTGTACAGAAGTCCAGGCAGTCCCCCTCCCAAAAGGTCATCTGGGACGATCTAGATCCTGCGAAGGCTAATGTGATGTCGCCCGAATACTGGGAGAAGATGTCCAAACAGCTTCCGCCTGACATGCGCAAAGAGTTTGAGCCGATGATCCGGCAGGCAAGGCAGTATGCTGAATTTGAGTCGCGGCGGGAGCAGATAGAGGCAGCCGGTCGCGCCTTGGAAGTACACCATTCTGAGTACAAGAAATTGACACAGAACACGGCTGAATGGCTCCGTCGCGCTGAGCAGCTGTTTGCCGAAGATCCATTTGTTGACATGCGTGTCAGCGCTGCCGATGTTCAACGCGCCTTTGAAACTGTTGGTTATCCGCTACCGGGCAGCACAGGCACGACGTTCACAGAAATCGTGGACAAGGCTATATGTTTTCTGTTGGATGACGCCCAGCGGGCAACGCTGGCCCAGCGGTTGCTTCTCACGTTGCCGGATTATGTCAAAGCAGGACGATATCTCGATGGGTGGATTATCCAACACAGCGCAAATCTGACAGCTGAATCGCGAAAAGATGTGACTGGCCCATTTCTGCTGGCCATGTTCCTGCATGGTCTGCGTGAGTGGGATGCTCATCGGGAGCAGGAGCAATTGGCCATTTTCAAGGAACTTGGCACCAGTACCGAAGAGATTCGCGCGATGGGCTATGATGGGATCGAGGCATGGTTGCGGGATATGC
>JBAXMA010000260.1:0-5361 GCA_037134535.1 bacterium | reverse complement strand
CATAGAACTGGCTCGGAGTGCCACCCTCCCACCCGCCCCCGAAGAAGAACACGATACAGGCTCTCCTGTCTTCCGCCTTGTGATCCTTCGGCTTGAACACATGAAGCTGCAACTTGGTATTCCCCACTGTCTTGTAGACTACTTTCTGATCCGATTCCAGGTCGGCATAGACAACCGTGCCAATGAAAACTGCTGCCATCACAATTACTCCACAAACCATCCCTCTGATCATCGTGCTATTGCTCCTTTCCATTCAGCATGGCAGTGGATCTCAGCTATGCTTGTACATTCCGTACGACGCAATCTCGTCATTCATCGCGGCAATGATCTCTGGAATGTAAGGAACTCCGTGGCTGGGGCCGGCAATATAACCGCCCCCCGCAGCCATCTCGTCAATCCGCCTGCGCACCTCTGCACGGACTTCAGCAACGGTGACACCGGGCCGGTCGAGAACGAACTGGCTGTCAATGCCGCCGCAGAAAGCGATCCGGCCTGCAAACCTCTTCTTCATTCCTGCAAGATCGTTACAAGGCTGACACGGGTTCCAGACATTTGCCCCCATTTCTACAATATCGCCAAACACCTGATCGATTCTGCCGCATGAATGCTGGTTGATGATTATCCCGCGCCTCTTCATGCAATCGTACACCCTGTGCGTGTGCTTGCCTATGGTCCGGCGCCATACATCAGGCGGCATGAAGAGCTGCGTCTGCGTGCCCCAGTCATCGCCGTACCAGATCATGTCGACGTCAATCGCATCGTCCAGCCGTTCAATGAGCTCGATATTGAAGTCGGCAATGGCCCCAAGCAGCTCATCCATGATTTCCGTATCGGCCACATAGGCCATCAACGCCTCTTCCATGCCCATCAGCAGGTAGGAACGCTCGAACATACTGAGCTCAATTACACCGCATACGATATTGTTGTCGCGATCAAGTGTCTTCCTGTCGACAGCGGGCCCCTGCCCGCCCCAACCATGCACAAGTCGTGTCCAGTCGCAGGCATTCAGGTCAGGAAACCTGACCTGCTGCCGCCATGCCCTGATATCAGTAAGAACGTGTTGATGATTCGATGGAAAAGTGCCGCCGGCATCCATGTCCCACAGCACTCCCCAACTGTCGACACCGGCATTTCCCGGCCGTGTAACAATCGGTGGCGCCACCATGATCGCCGGTCCCATTCCGTTCGGAACCCGCTCCGGCGAGTCATGGCGAATAGCTCTAAGAAGATTTTCCTTTGGATGCATGCGGAAAGTGTAGCAGGCCGGAGTCGGAGCAAAAGGACAAAGTGCGGAGGTTTTGAGCGCTTAAACCACCTTGACCCGTGGACAGGTATGCGCTAGCGTCCGATTTCATCTTGTGATTTTTAACTTTTCGCAATTAGAGCCCATCCGAAACATATCGGTAGGGCGAAGCCTCCGGCTGAGCCGGTAAAAGTGAGGGATTATATGGCCATCATCAAGAGTCAGGTTGATCACTGCAGCGGCATTCCACTCGGCGGCATCGGCACCGGCACCATTGAGATCCGGCCCGATGGGCACTTCCACGAGTGGCAGATCTTCAACCTCGGCATCTGGGCGCCATCCTGGAACTTCCAGCCCGACTGCTGCAAGAAAGAACCGCCGGAGATGCGGCCCAGCGCAATGTGTTTCTACGCATGGGCCAAACCGAAGGGTGAAGCCCCCGTCATGCGCCGACTGGGTACACGATCTGACCAGCACAATCTTTACTCCTTCGCCTGGCTGAAGAGCGTTCGCGAGATCGAATTCAACGGCACCTTCCCGATCGCAAAACTTTCGTACATCGATTCCGACCTGCCCGTTGAAGTCTCGTCAACCATGTTCTCGCCGTTCTTTCCACACGATGCCCGCACCAGCGGCACGCCGGGTTTCAATGTTATTTTCACCGTCCGTAACCGCAGTAACAAACCGGTCGAGTTCTCTCTCCTCTCCACACTCCGCAATCCGCTGGCGCCGGAGGAAAAGGACCGTAAGCTGCACAACTCCATTACCCGAGATGGCGACTCCACATTCCTGACGATGCGGACGGAAGCAGATTCATCCTGCAAGGCCACATTGGGCAGTCTCGGTCTTTCGGTAACTGGCGGCAAAGCCAGCTGGATCGCCGGCGAATACAACGGCTTCCTCTACGGCTACACCAGCCCTGACGGCAACTACGGCTGGTCTCACGAGTCCCTGCTTCACGACTTCCGGGCATCGGGTCGGCTCCCGAGCCTTGCGGGTAACCGGTCACCGTCTCACATGCTGCGCCAAGACGACAAAGCGCTGGAGGCACTGTCAAAACAAGAGGTTAATGACCTTGTGCGCGCGATGATGAAGTATCCCTTCGTCCACAGCCTGTGGCAGAGGATACTGGAAGCCGAACCAGCCCGGCTCAAGACCACGGCGGGGCTGATCCAGTTCCTGAAATCGGTCCGGGCACGTATTAACGCATTGTGCGGAGACGACCGCGCCCGCCAGTCGTGGGGACAAGTTGCACTGGCTTCTACAGTCAGTCTCGCACCAGGAGAGACTCGCGAGATACGGTTCACACTGGGCTGGCATTTCCCATGGCACTTCAGCAAGAGCGGCAAAGTCATCGGCCACATGTACGACAACTGGTTCAAGGATGCCGGTCAGGTCAACCGCTTCCTCGCTGAACACTGTGAGGAACACCGGACGAAGACCTGTTCCTTCGCCGCAGCATTACAGAATACTTCCCTCGACACCGAAATGGCCGAGGCATGGGCTGGCCAGCTGACAACGATTCCAAAGTGTACCTGGTGGCTGAAGAATGGCGATTTCGGCGTATGGGAGGGCCTTGGTTGCTGCGGGTTCCACACAACCGACATTACCTATCAGGGTTCATTCAACCTCGTGGCGCTCTTTCCGGAGCTGCAGAAACGCCAGATGGAAATGGGCGCGAGATTCCAGCGGAAGGATGGGCGCGTTCACCACTTTTTCACACCGGACCTGAGCAACGTTGACGATGGCTTCGAGCGCGTCGATATGAACCAGCAGTTTGTACTCCTGGCCTGCCGCGACTACCTTTGGACCGGAGACAAGGCTTACATCAAACGACTCTGGCCGAACATCCTCCGCGCAATGAAGAACACGGCTGAACTGGATGCGGACGGCGATGGACTGCCCGACCACGACACACGCAGGAACACATACGACTCGTGGGATTTTGCAGGCACTCCATCATACATCGCCAGCCTGTGGTTGTCAGCCCTCCTCGCCGCAGAGCGGATAGCCGTAGATCTCGGGCACAAAACAGAAGCCGCAGCATGGAATAAGATACTCAAGAAAGCCGCTGCCAGTTTCGACAGAAAACTCTGGAACGGCGAATACTACAGTCTGTGGGTTGACGGCAAAATCCGCGACGAATGCTGCATGACCGACCAGCTTGACGGCGAGTGGTTCACCCAGCTGATAGGACTGGGTCACGTTCTGCCCAGAGAGCGCATTCTCGCGGGCCTTAAAGCCGTAATGAAATACTGTTTCACTGAGGAAAATGGCCTTCAGAATGCCAACTATCCGGACAAGGCCGCCAAGCGCATGGCAACCCACCGGAACACCCAGCAGACAGCACCGTGGTCCGGCATCGAATACTCAATCGCCTCGATGATGATGGACTTCGGAATGACGGGAGAAGGCAGGCGTGTCGTTAAGAATATCCACGAGCGCCACTGGCGGGCGGGCCGCTTCTGGAACCATGGAGAATGCGGTGATCACTACTATCGTGCCATGTCGAGCTGGGCGATCCTGCTCGCAGCGACAGGATTCAAAATCGACTTGCCGCGCGGGATTGTGACTTTTTCCCCGCCGGCAGTCCTGCCCGAATTCCACGCACCCTGGTTCTCCTCCCGCGGCTGGGGCCAGTTCACAATGACCGGAATGAGTTTCCGGCTTTCCTGCAGTTCAGGCACCATCACCTTCCGTGAGCTGAGACTGGGCTGCCAGTCCATCGGCGGACTAGTTCTCCTTAATGACCGGCCCATCAAGGCCACCCGGAGCCAGGAGAACGCCACAATCGTTCTGCGTTTCGCCAAACCGCTGACCATCAAGGCAGGCGATAAACTGGTGGTGGAATAGCGCCCGGAAGCCTTTTCAGTCATTGCACGAGAGTCTCGGCGAGTCGCTCGAGTTGTCCGAGCCATTCACTGAAATGACGGCACTTCCCCTTGAGATTTGGTATCCCGATGTTCTTGGCGACTGTTGGACCTGCAGATGTTTTCTGATGTTCGTATGCCGGGATCTCCCGGATGATCCTCTTGGATGGCGCTGTTTCCGGCCCGTCATTGATGAGTTCAGGGTTCTGTCCTGACATCATCTTCACGAGACGCTGGATGGCCCTGTCGTGATCAAGGTCAAGATACTCCAAAGCCAGTTTCTGCGGATCGGTCAAGAGCAGCGCCTCAAACTCGTGAAGTTGGACATAGGGCAAAAAACGGGGATGATCGAAATCCTGTTTGAAGGCAGCCTCCAGCACCGCTACCCGCCGGTACGGGTCAGATTCCCTGCGGGCGACTGCATATCCAGGAAAGTCGTCCGGCAGACCATACAGGTCGAACATTGTGGTAAAGAAGGCGTCGGGCTTCTGGTCTTCCTTCATCCAGTTCACAATATCCTGCCGTGCCTTCTGGTAGTTCGTCATTCCGCCACGATAGTCCACACCATGCTTGCGACCGGTTTTGACGCTGCGAACATCAGTCACGACCTGAAATCCCCCAAGGTAATCGACCAGTACACTGTTGACGTATCGTTCCTCAGTAGGCCCCTCTGCGGTCACATGGAGCCGTGGCGTCATGGCCTGCCTCCCAAGACGTTTTTCTCCCACAGTTCGCTGGTCGAATACTGCTTGATCCAATCCTCAAGGGCGCTGGGATCAGGCCTTCGGCAGGAACTACAATTCTCTTTCCGATCCCGCTCAACCACAACGACTTGCCCAACCTCAAACTCGTCCACAAGCCTGGTTGACTGGGTGGAGAGCACAACCTGACACTTGTCCGAAACCCCATGAATCAACCCGGCCAGCACCGTGATCGCATGGGGATGAAGCCCAAGTTCCGGTTCGTCAATCACAATGACCGAAGGGAGTCTCTGAGGCGGCTGAAGGAAGAGTGTTGCAAGTGCCATAAACCTCAGCGTCCCGTCTGAGAGTTGATGAGGGCCGAAAAGATACTCCGAGTTCCCGCTCTCCCGCCAATTCAGAAGCACGTTCTTCTCATCCAGTCTCGATGGCTCGATATCAAAGTCCTTGAACTGCGGATACACCTGCTGAACAGTGCTGACGATCCGATCATAGTATCGTCGTTCCTGCGCGTTCTGCCTCATGGCGTAAAGGCATGGAGCGAGGT
>JBAXMA010000259.1:0-5394 GCA_037134535.1 bacterium | reverse complement strand
TGAAAGTGCAGTTGCGTGCACCCTCGGCATAGACAGCAGCGGGCATGCTGGATTCCGCCTGAGGAATGCAGTTGCCGTTTGGCGGCGTTGTCCAGTTGCCGTGAGCGAAGGTGAGGCCGCTGAAACAAAGGCCCTCGACCCATTTCTTACCCGGTACATCGCCTTTGATCTCCAGGACACGATCATGCCGGGGTGCTATGATTACAGATTTGTCCAGTCTCTCACCGGGGAGCGGGAGGTAAGTCAGTTCACCTTTCTTGCGATCCAAATACCATTCGCCCGGTATCAGCGCTTCCTTTACGTTTTCCACCAGAAAACGACCGCCGCGATTGAGGCCGCGATGTGTGCCGCCAGCAACGGTGGCAATGCATTCAGCCTCATTTACATCAGAAAGACGCAGTCGTGAGGTCGCCCATTCGTGAAATACCAGAACCTCTACGTCCGTCAGATTAGTCCAGGTGGCCTTTAACTCTTTGCTGACAAAGCTGAAGCGATCATTCCATTTTTCAGTGCAGTTGGGTGTCGAAGGAATTGTGCCCGCTATGTAGTGGTAGCCTTCACGTGGCAGCCGTGGCCTGGAGCGGCGCTTGCCATTGACAAACAGCTGGGCGAAGTCCCATTCGCCCCTGGCGACCTCAGGCAGTATCACCGTCCAGCGGTTGCGCGACACTTTCCAGCCGCTGATGCGGCGTCCGCCGCTGAGGACTGGTTTAGAACCCGGCATGGCGGAATATGTGACCAGATGGCCAGTTCCTGCACTATCTTCGGGCCCGAAGCAGAGCGTCTCCGGCAGTTCGTACGAACCGTTTGCGAGCCAGACTGTGACATTCGAAGCAACGTTCGCTTTGTTCCATTCGCGGACCGCATCCCGTGCACGCGATATTGTTACGAATGGCTGTTTTGAAGTGCCAGGGTTGCTGTCATTCCCGGCCACGGCTACATAGAAATCTCTCGAGTGTGTTTTCATGTGCGAAAAGGTACTTGGCTGATGGCTCAAAGGCAAGACGAGACATGGCTAAAGAAGAACTGTCGGAAAGAATCATGCAGAGTTGGATCGCGCGCAAGCGCGCTTCCTACATGATGTTGTAAACGCTCATAGTCAACTCCACATCACTGCCGACGCATCACCCATCACTACTGATCGGAGATCGAAGAATTGCTCAGGCCTCAGATGCATGCTGCAAGAGGATATCTTCCGTGTTCCCTGACGAGCTTCACGATGTAGTCGTAGGTTTCACCGGACACATTGGATGCGACTGAGTGATCTGACTGAAATATGTAACCGCCACCATTTGCGGCCTTGAGCCGATGCAGGACCTCGGCGCGGATCTCGTTTTGATCGTCAGTTTCCCATACCTGTACGTTACTATTGCCGCAGAACGCCATCCTGTGCCCGTATTGCTTCCGCAGCTCAACCACGTCCATACCGGCCTTGGCCTCAAGCGGATTCATCGCATCAACCCCGATCTCTATGAAGTCATCGAAAATGGCCTTGATGCAGCCGCAACCATGATAGATCACCGGCAGGCCTCTGCGGTGTGCTTCATCAACCATAGCCTTGACCCAGGGTTTGAAATACTCGCGCCAGTAGTCGGGGGAAAAGAACATGCCCGCTTTGTACGCAACGTCGCCCCAGATGACGAACCCGTCAAGTAAACCATCTGCGGCATCCATTGCTGCCAGGGCTGAAGCGGCGTAATGCGCGCCAATCCGGTTGATTACAGCACCCATCCGGTCTGGATATAGCCCCATCCACAGCATGGCGTTTTCCTGACCGATAAGCCTGGTCAGACATTCCGACACCTCGTGCATGCTGCCGTAAACTGGAAAATCAGGTCTCAGCGATTTGACAGTGTCAATCCAGGGCGGTGAATTGCGCTCAAATCCATCACCGACACCTGCAATCTGGTTGTCACCGCCTTCAAAGAAGCGCCGCCGGTCCGTCGGGTCATCAAATACGGCACTCTCAAGTTTTTCGAAAGAATCAATATCCCACGCCATCATCTCCGGCATCGGGTAGCTGAAATTCTTGCGCATCACCGCCCCATAGCCGGTTTGGACCACAACTTCGTTCTGCGTTTCACTGACAGTTTTAAAGGGCCTGATCCATGGATCCATGTTGGGGACTGTAACGATCCAATCGAGGTCATAATGGTAGTATGGATTGGCGTCGTCGGGCAGGTTGAGTTCCTTTCGCCAGCGCTTGATAAAACCGCCCCAGAAGAAGTCACTGATCGGCACCCGGTCCGGTTCTTCGTGCCGTAGTGCCTTGTGCATACGTTCGAGTTTGCGGCAGGTGGAGTCTTTCCGCAGAATGACTGCGGATGACCGTCCGGCGGTCTCGAACATTCCCATGATCGGTCTCCAATACTTAGCAAGCGGGCAGAATATAGACCAGCAACATTCTACTTCTTCGCCCTGCGCAGTACCGCTTCACCGATAATGCGTGCCGCTTCGTCCGGCTGAATTCGAGCCATGTTAAGCACTATGTCGTAGAGAAGAGGATCATCAATATCGGCTTTGAAGTTGTCCTCCATATACAACTTGCGCCCACGTTCCTCTTCACAGACAAAGTCGAGTGCGGCCTTACGCGTAAGCTTGCACTGTTTCATCGTCCGTTCCACACGCTGACCAAGCGGGGCTATAATGCGCACGTGAAAGACATTGCCCAACGCTCTGGTGATTGCTGCAGATGCGCGCCCGACCAGTATGACATTGCCAAGTGCGGCCAGATGAAGGAGGGTCTCAGCAGTTTCCCTCACGAGCGTCATGGAAGCCGGATGCAGTCCGAACAACTCCTCCAGCATGTCATCAATAGCGGACACGCGGTTTTCCGGCATGTACTTGGCAAGATCCAACGGAAGGTTGTGATCGGTGAGTGCTTGCTCGACAATGTTTCTGTTGAAGACGGTCCACTTGCCGGGTGCTGGTGCGTGGGTCTCGAGAAATTCCGCCAGTCTGTCGGCAACGACCATCGCACCCGTGCCGCTCTGTCTTGAGATCGTCACGCTCGGCCGCTGAACCGCTGGTTTCGTGCCCGCAATTGATGGCTGAGTATGGGCACTGATATACGCAAGACACTTTTCCATGTCCGATGCAGTACTCATAACTTGCTCCTTCATTTTGTCTATTCCCGGATCCACACCACCATTTCGCCAGGCTCGCGATTAGCCCAGAGGCTGTAGGGAACAGCTGTAATCCTGGCCTTCGAATATTGCGGCAGTCTTGCTGTATACAGCGCGTTCTTCCATCCAGCCGAACCTGTACGAACCCCTGCACCACTGACAACTATTGTACCGCCGAACAGCCCAGTGTCCATCTTGAAACTCAGTTTCGCGCTGCGCGGAAGGCGTATGTCGTTGAGTTCCGGGCCGTTGTCAACCTGCTCCAGACAGTAGACCACCGGTCCGCGCATCAATGCCACGCGACCGCTGATCTGCCGGGCCTTGGGATTTGCAACAACTCTCTCCACCGGCATGGGCAGGACCAGTTCCACTGAATCACCACGGTTCCACAATCTATTTATCCGCACATATCCCTTGCGCGTGGATGCGTTCACGTCCATGGCCTTGCCGTTTACTGTCAACCTTGCTGACCGGCACCAGCCGGGGATGCGCAGTGAAACCGTGAAGACAGCAGCCCTGCGTGGCGATATCGTCAGGCGTACGTTTTCGTCCCATGGATAACTGGTGTCCTGAACTACGGCTATCTTCTGCCCGCCGATGTCGATATCAGCCCGGTTGTTCGCGTATAAGTGCACGTAAAGTTCATCATGCCCTGTTGAGTAGACGTAACTCCCGAGGGAGGCCAGCAGTCGAACCACATTTGTCGGACAGCAGGCACAGCCAAACCAAGGACTCCGCCGGTAATGATATCCGGGGCCGGCATAATGGAGACCGTTCATTCCAGGGTACACTGCGAGCGGGTTGCCATAGAAGAATGTATCACCGCCAGTTGAGACGCCGCTGAGCACGCCGTTGTAAAGGGCCCGCTCCATGACATCAGCATACTCGCTGTCAACCTCAGCCTGGAGCATACGGTGAGCCCAGAACACGAGACCGATCGCTGCACAGGTCTCAAGGTATGCTGTTTCGGTTGGCATATCGTAGTCGGTCGTAAAACCTTCGTTAGAAGCCGTAGGACCAATGCCCCCGGTCACGTGCATCTGCCCGCGGGTGACGCTCTTCCATAGTGTCTTGCAGGCATCAAGCAGAGTCTTGTCGCCGTTCGCTGCCGCGACATCGGCCATGGCACAGTACAGATACATCGCGCGAACGGAGTGACCAACCACCTTGGTCTGCTCGCGTACCGGTGCGTGAGCCTGGCAGTATTCGTAGGTGTGATGCCGCATCTTTTTGGGGTCATCGCCCCGTTCAATGGCCTCTTTAGTGAAGTAGTACGGTTTTCGTCCGCGCTCATCGACAAAGTATGTCGCCAGGTCAAGATAACGGCGATTGCCGGTCGCATCGTAAAGTTTCACCATGGCTAATTCGACTTCTTCATGTCCGCAGTAGCCGCGTTTCAGGCCGCGCCGTGGACCGAATGTGCGGCTGATATGATCTGCATAGCGGGACATCACATCAAGGAACGTCCGCTTACCGGTGGCGTGATAGTGCGCCACAGCTGCCTCCGCCAGGTGGCCTGCGCAATACAGTTCGTGACAGTCGCGCAGGTTGGTCCAGCGCTTTTTAGGTTCAACGGCAATGTAGTGAGTGTTGAGATACCCATCCTTGAGCTGAGCCTTCTCCATCAGCGCAATAACGTCATCAAGTTGCTTTTCAAGAGCCTTGTCGGGATGGCACGTCAGGCTGTATGCCGCGGCTTCCATCCACTTGGCGACATCGGAATCCCAGAATATGTGTGGTTCTTTTGGCTGGCCGGGCTTCCACTTCAGCTTCCAGGCATCCAGCCGGCCCGTGTCCTTGAGCTGCTTGTACTCGATTGGCAGGGTCACCCTGCGGTTGGTCTCGATCCGCCGGCCCAAGAATCCGCCCTTGATCTTAACCTTGTTGAAAAGAACTGGTGCGATGGCATTTGCTGTCCTGGACTTAGGCGCGGTTGCTGCGGTTGTGGTCATGTATGACTCCTTGACGGATAATAGTGTTCAGTGTTCAGCCGTTCGCCAATTGGATAACATTAGTAGTGATCCGCGTCGATCGATTTCTCACGGGAACCAGCAGTCTTCAGCGACCTGCCAAAACAGGTAGGGACGGCGCGCCGTCGCCGTCCGTATGACATTGACACTGTCGTGTGCAATTGTGTCGTATCACGAACTTGTGACAACAATTACGTCTACCGGGAATTCTCTGAGCATCAACACTGACCTCTGAACACTCTCTTACTCCAGCCACCCGGCGGCCAGCATGAGAAAGACGCTGGAGGTCCAGGTATAGG
>JBAXMA010000258.1:0-5403 GCA_037134535.1 bacterium | reverse complement strand
CTGAAACCGGGTCAGGAACTCCTTCTCGATTTCGGCCTGATTGCCGGCAGCTATCTCTCAGACATGACCCGAGTCATATTCTACGGTCAGCCATCACGGGAGATGCGGAAGATTCATTCGATTGTACTCGATGCCAACCGTCGCGCAGTGGACGCCGTTCGACCGGGCAGGAAGTGCTGCAGGATTGACGCCGTTGGACGAAGTGTCATTGAAAAGGCCGGATACGGAAAGTATTTCGGTCATTCGCTGGGACATGGTGTCGGCCTTGAAATCCACGAGCACCCGTCATTCTCAACAAGGGACAAATCCCGCCTCAAGCCGGGGATGGTTATGACTGTTGAGCCGGGAATCTACCTGCCGGGAATCGGGGGAGTCCGGATCGAAGACATGGTTCTTGTCAACGACAGCGGTTGCGACGTCCTGACCTCGTCACCCCGCTCGGTCGTCATTGAGTAACCCGGCGTACTGTGCCGCATCCATCAGTCCGGCAAGACCCGCTTCATCGCAATCTTTCAGGCGGCATATCCAACCTCTGCCGTAGGGATCACGGTTAATCAACTCCGGTGATTCAGCCAGCTCCGCATTCAACCCGGCAACAGTGCCGGTCAGAGGCGAGAGGACGGCACTGGCGGCCTTGACTGACTCGATGACGCCAAGCTCACCGCCCTGAGTCAGCTGCTCACCAAGTGCAGGCAGCTCAACATACGTGATATCACCCAGCGTCTCCTGGGCGTGATCAGTAATGCCCACAACAGCCTGCCCGCCCTCAAGACGCACCCACACGTGATCTCTTGAGTACCTTAACTTTTCCGGACTCATCGTGAGCCTGCGTTGTTATCTTTCCAATCAATACTCGTAGACATAAATCAGACTCATGCCGCCATTGAAGCGATCATACGCCAGCGACGCGCTGCTACTGCTCCGGATTACATACTCCAAATAGGCACTCAAACTGAGCTGCTTCATTAATGCCTGAGTGATTCGCACCTTGTTAATCCATGTGTCATAGCCGTTCACCAGTTCCGACGGCACGCCGGCTGTGTCCAGGCCGGATGGCGGACTGACATTCCGCACCCCATAAGTCGACGACACATCCAATGTGCAATCTGACGCCAGCGGATAAATCACCTGCAGAACATTCCGCCAGTCGCGGTACCCGATTCCATCATTCCCAGCCACGTTAATGTCATCCACTTCGCTAGAAAGGACAACGGACGACGACCCGTCACTCCACTTGAGTGAACCTCTGATCGCACCCCCCGATTCCACTCCATAGCTGAATCCCGGACGCATCGTCCTGGTATACGAGGCTTGAAACACGGTATCTTTCCAGAACTCGGTCTCAAAGGATACAAGACCTTGAACGCCACCTGCATCTATCGCGCTCGATGCGCTATTGGTTGCCGCGGTCTTTCCCGTCCCATACCCCACAGCAGCCGATGCTTTGGACACAGCCGACAACTCTGCATTGGCAAACACACCATAGGCCCGGGAGGCATAGTCTCCCCGCGAAAGACTGACGTAATCTGCATCCTGGTAACTTGCCCTGACGCCGGTAACAAACATTGGCGTCAGCTGGTATTCATATGCGGCGCTGCCACTGTACGTGGTCTGTTCCTGATCGGCAAACCCCTCGGACGCTCCAACCACATCGGAACGGCTGAGTGTAAGCGCCACATTCATGTCCCTTTCGAGTAGAATGTCGGCATCCAATCCGGCATCATTCTGAAACCTGCGATACCTGAGACCTCCGTACAAATCCTCTGTTCCACGCCGGTCAACGTAGCTGATGAGATATGACGGGTTTTCGTACAGTTTCAACCTTATATAGTCTGTCGGATAGAACTCAAACATAAGACTGGTGGTAAGCGCGGGATCGGTCAGGTTCATGATAAACACATCGTCCTGTGTCTTAAGCGGGTAATGCTCATACCTGGCCCAGACACTGATATCCAGATCCATGTACTTGCTGATCTGCAGGTAATTTCGAAGCGACATGGTGGTTATCATTGGAAAATCAATTCCATCTTTCAGATATGCGCCCCTCTGGCTCCCATTGATGAAGTCAACCACGCCCAGAGTACCATCGGTGTATCTTATGCCGATATCTTCAGTGAACGTAAAATGAGAGTACAGCGGACCAATGCGAAATGTGGCATAGTCAGGCGGACCCATCTCACGGCCCCCCGGCAAAAACCTGATCTGCTGGGCACTTACACCGCCGGCAGTCATGCACCAGATCAGACCGGACAAGCAGACAACGAGAAGTCGTCCCGATCTCAACGTCATGCTGAATTCTGCAATCATGCTAGTCTCCCCCGATGTGTAATCAGCTATCTCAATGCGTCTTTCCGAATCAGTATCCGGAGCGTTGTGGGCCCCTGCCCGAAGAACGGAATCTCCGGCTGATTGATCCCAAACCTGTCTTCCACAATCTTCCAAAGCGCAAGAGATTCGGCCGGCGGCAGTTCCACCACTCCCGGTGACTTGACGGCAAAGGCATACCCGCTGAAGGCAGCGACAGACGCGTCAGTGGTCCCCAGTAACTCTCGGAGCATCCTGGTGTTCAATACATGGCGATGCGACGCCGCAGGCCCGTCGAGATCAGGATAGTAGCTGAATGGCCCCATCTCAAGACCGGCCGGCACATGGAGACCGGACTCAACGGCAAGATACGTATCCTGCGTAAGCAGAAGCCGGTCCGGCCCGGCAAGTCCGCGAATCCGGGCGCCTGCCTGCCTGATCTGTTCGAGAGCTGACTCAGTCTTCAGCCGCCACCAGATCCGGTCACGGTCCCTGATCACCCAGGACTGATTGATTGGCGAGGAAACAGCCGCACACATTGTCAGTACGAACACGGTGACGAGAAGCCACGACACGGCCTTTTCCGAGCGCGGAATCCGGACAAGACTGCAGGCCAGCGCCGCCGCAAAAAGCGGAAAGACTGCCACCTGGTAGTCATCGTAGGGAAAAGGCGCACTGAAGTGAACCAGCGTAACCGCGGCAACTGAACACCAGACCATGCCCGGCATCATTTTCACCGGTATCCCGATCGTACCGCCAGCCGCCACCGGTACATCCGCAGGTCCGGACCCGGCATCATCCCCAACCCCGCCCGGACGTAGGATTCTGGCAATAATCCATGCGGCGAACAATGCGAACGCAACGAAGTAAGCCGCAATAACTCGCGAGATAAAACCGGCCTTGTAAGCTGCCAGTGCAGCAATGCCACCGACCGAGCGGCCAGTGTGATACTGCACAACCCCGAACAGAAAGTTTTCGCTGGCCACAATGAGGAATGGAAGAAACACCGCACAGGCGGTGACACCGGCACCCAGTCCGAACCAGAACCACGCCAGCCGCAAACTTTTCCGGCCGGACAAAAGGAACAGGAACACGACTGGCAGAATAATACCGGCCGAGATCCTCGTGCCGGCTGCCAGGACAAGTAGAAGACCAGCAACCGCCGCCAATAATGCGCCATAACGGCGATTAACACGCGTCAGGCACAGAAACCCCAGAATGATCAATAATGCGCAAAGTGAATAGGTTTTGACGATGGTGCAGAAGTAGCTCTGATATACGTTGACGCCTGCAAGCATGAAAGCCAGCAGAGCAGCTGTCCGCTTCCGGTCCGGCGCGACCATGCCGCAGGCAAGCCAGGCAGCACACAACACTGCCGCAAGACCAAGAACGGCGGTAACCAGCCGCCCGCCCGCCATGCCAAGGGCCTCAACCGCAGGGTGCGCAAGCGCATATGCATACGCCATCACCGGCCCCTGAGTGAAGGCAAAGTCCCGGTACGGCACCTTGCCCTCGTGCACAAGTTGCGCGGCATAGAGATACCAGCCCTCGTCCTGATTCAAATCCCCGAAATACAGATTGGCACCCGCGAGCGCAAGACAGACCGCTACCGCGGAAATCCACAGAGCCGGAACCGACAAGAGCCGGGCAAGCGTACGTGTCAGGTTAAGATTAGCGACACTCATTGTAACACTCTCGTACTCCAGCGGGGCTTCCTGCCCCGTGACTCAGGGGATACATACTCTCTTTCTAATCGTGATCGCAATCGTTGTCGCAATCGTAATCGATTTCAGCTCAGATCCGGCAACGGACGGGACACGAACATCCAACATTCTCCGCCAAAGGCGGATCCGCCTCCGGCGGAAACATCCAACTTCGAACGTCGAACGAAGAAGAGGTCATTTTCTCTTAGCTTCCATCTGCCGACGAACTGGACGTTCGATGCTCAATTGTCACTTCTTCGACCCCGGATGAGCCATGGGTACGCCGCTCTTACAGAGCGGACATTTTACCGGCTCGTACGTCACCGGTTCCATCTCAAGAAGGCTGTAAAATGGCTGTTTGAAGGAGGCCTTGCCGCCGCTCCTGTTCACAAGCACGAGGATGGCCGCGACAATACCGCCCGCCTTCTCGACAATGTCTATCGTCTCCTGCACCCTGCCGCCACGGGTCACAACATCTTCCGCAACCACAAGCCGCTCGCCCTTCCTGATCTCGAAACCGCGTCTTACAACAAGCTGGCCGGCTTCCTTTTCAGCGAAGATATGACGCATGTCGAGGGCGCGGGCAACCTCATGACCGACAAAGAGTCCGCCCATTGCGGGAGAAATGACGCCATCCGCGGCCACATTGCCGCCGGAAGCTGCACGCATCTTCTCAACGAGCGCTGCACAAAGTTTCTCAGCTATGACCGGATACTGGAGAAGCAACGCGCACTGGAAGTATTCATCACTATGAAGTCCCGACCGCAGCTCAAAGTGCCCCTTGAGCAATGCACCCGTCTTACGAAACATCCCGAGCATCTCTTCCTGTTTCATGCGCGCCCTCATTTCTGTTTGCTTCACATCGAACCATCCATGCAATTTCTTGAAGGCTATCTGCGGCAGCCGCGGAATTCAAGTTCCAAACAAAGGTGCGTCCAAACACAGGTGTGCGCCTGCAAGGGCGCCTGTCACTACAGTAAGAATAAGACCGCATCCTAATCCTAATCTCAATCTTGTCTTAACCTTCATAGCACCCCTACACCATCGGTCATGAATACGAGCTTTGACCATGAAAAGTTGAGTGAGTGTATACAAAGAGGCGATCAAGTTCGTCGTTTGGTCAGATGAACTCTTAAAAACTCTGCCTAAGAATATGGCTGTGAACGGACAACTTGACAGGGCGGCAACATCCATTCCGCTAAACATTGCTGAGGGAAACGGAAAATACAAACAGTGGCGGGACATGATCGAATACAAAACGAACGTCGAACATTCAATCCGTCAGCTGACGGATTCGATGTGCATTCTCTTCTCCTCCGACTCCTCCGGCAGAATCGTTTTTTTGGCAGCGCCTCGCTGACGAAAACAACAAAACACTCCTCTCCGTGGTCATTTC
>JBAXMA010000257.1:0-5403 GCA_037134535.1 bacterium | reverse complement strand
CAATTTGCATTCGTTGAAAGTTTCCTGAAAAGGAAGGAATGGAAGAACCTTTCTTGCCGCTGGCTCCACGAAAAATGGCAGGCTGTCGATCTTCATTGCAAGGACGCAACCATCGCGCTTCCTCCGCATTCGCGCGGAAGAAATACCACCCGCGCATAGAACGTCACTAGTGCCCATGGCCCCGCTAACCTCAAGCCGGCGCGCCGGCACGCCCAGAGCCCGAAGAAGTCCGAATGCCATCACCAGGTGACCGGCCGGATCCGGATGAACACTGTCAGGTATCATGCAGAATCCGGGTACTGCGGCTTTTGCCCTGGTATCAACATCATTCATTAGTTTGTGTATGTCGCAAACTGGTAACTGCTCGGTTGCTGCCAGCTTCAAAACTTCATCAGCGAGCATCCGGAGCCCTAGCATATTGTACTGTACGCTCTTGAGCCCTGGATTAACACTTTCGTCAACCATGCCCGGCGTCATTAGAACTACGCGAACACCATGCTCTTTAAGTCTGGCCACAAGTTCACGCATGCCTGCGACAAACTGATTCCTGATGGCTTCCGATGGAGAAGCACACTGACCGTCGTTCATTCCGTAGCAAAGAGTTACAACTGTCGGTTTGATGCTCAGAACATCCCTGTCAAGGCGCTTGAGTCCGCCGGGCGCAGTGTCTCCGCCCCAACCCGCATTAAAAAACGAAAGACTCAGTTCCGGATACCGTGCCGCAAGGTATGCCTCGACGTAATTAGTGTATAATTGCTGTTCAGTTATGGAGTCGCCATAGAAGACAACTCGGTCACCTTTTTGCAGAAACATCCCGTCGCTCGCATTCATGAATGTAAATGCCTCCTGTTTTCGCGCCAGTTCTACTGTTCATTAATCCACGGATCATATCACGATAAGACTGGAACATTGATCATCCGCTATTGCATCCGTAATCGCCTGCCATCCGCATCGACAAAATAGCTGGCATTCGTCCTGATACTTGTGAGCACCTCGTACGGGATCGTTCCGCACCATTGAGCAATCTCATCAGCCCAGATTGATTCGTTCCTCTGGCGACCGAGCATGACGACCTCTTCACCACGCCCTTCATTTGCCGCCGTCCCGAGATCAACCGTTATGAGGTTCATTGAAACACGACCAACAACAGGGACACGGCGACCACCGACTAGAACCTGAGCCTTGTTACCCAGTAACCGGCAATAGCCATCTGCATAGCCAATATCGATGGTGGCAAGATTTGTCTCACGCGACGTTGTATACGTGCTCCCGTAGCCGACTCGGAATCCGGCCGGAACTGTTCTGACTTGAGCAATAGTTGACTTCCATTGAAGAAAAGGAAGTGTATTGACCCTGGCTCCGGCACTTCGCGAGCCATACCCGTAAAGCTCGATACCGCATCGCACAGCTTCATAATCGCATCCGGGCATGCCCTGAAATCCGCCGCTGTTAGACACATGCCGCATCTGGAAAGTTATGCCCCGCTTCAGGCAATCTTCAATAACGCCGAGGAAACGTTCGACCTGCGTGCGCGAATAACTGCCATCCGGATCTCCTGAAGACGCAAGGTGCGTGCAGATCCCGGTAATCTTCAGGCCGCGAGTCCGTGACAACACCTCGATCGCGCCAACAGCCTTGTCCCAGAGAAACCCGAGACGGCCCATGCCAGTGTCGATCTTGACATGACACTCCAAGACCAGAGATTTGCTTGAAGCTTCGGCGGCAAGTTCAAGCCCGTGCTCTTCGCTGACTACCATGGGAACAATGCCGCGTGCCGCTGCCTCGGCAACAGCATTACCGCGCAGTACTCCGAGTATGAATATCCGGATACCGGGAAAACGGTCGGCAAAGCGGACTGCTTCGTCCACATGAGCCACAGCAAACAACTTCACTCCTCGTTCAATCGCGCAACTGCATACCGGGATCATGCCATGACCATAGGCATCGGCTTTGACCACAAAGATTATCTCCGAGCCGGGGGTCAGGGCAGCTCGAACCCTCATAATGTTGTCGCCTAGTACTGCCGGGCTCAGCTCTGTCCAGGAATGTTCCATATCTATTCCGCAGCCGAGCCACCGGCAGAATCACTCGACTCTGCTCTGATCACCGGCATATTCCATTCCTCCAGACAGCCAGCGAGGAAATCAACTGTCTCCTTATGGACTTCTCTCTGACGGCCTGACACACTCAATGGGGCTCCGAATCTGAAACGGATCACCTTCCTGGCGTCCACGATCCCGAAGTCCTTTAAAATCCTGCCGGGAGTCAGAAAGTCTGTCTTAACAGCAAGAGGCACAATGGGAACACCAGCTTTCCCTGCCAGTTTCACGCCGAGGCTATTGAACTTGCTCGCATCAAACACGGCACTACGTGTTGACTGCGGAAAGATTACAACTGAAATTCCTGCCTTCAACCTGTCAACGCCGATTGTCATCACCGCCCTGAGATCGTCCCGCGGATTAGTCCTGCCTACCGTCACAGGATTAATGCCCTTTACAAGATGCTTAAAGACGGGATACCTCGCGAGAGATTCTTTCAGCACGAATGTAACATCGCCAAAAGGAAGAATGAATCCGCCCACAACCAGAGTCTCAAAAGATCCCATGTGATTGGCTACGAATACCGCAGGTACGCTATTCTTAACATGTTCAACGCCATCGATCTCAATCATGCCACCGCACGATTCCGCGCGACTCAATATGGCGTGACAACATCTCGAGAAATCACCAGAGCCAAATCCACCCGCAGCCGCGGTCCCGGCCACACTACGAATGACAGTTGACACGCCCCAGTGGTACCGGAGCGTTGCCCAACCTGGAACCAGCCTCGATGCCAATGTGGCCTTTCCAGGGATCGTTGAATATCTCAAATCCCTGACCAGGTCCGGCCAGACCTCTCCCCTGTTCTTGAGATCAGCAAGATTCATAACTGTCAGAGAGTATTGCCTATGCATCCCTCAATCAAGAACGGAAGATCGCAGATCGGAGCAATTCTCACAATGCCGACCTCTGCTATCCTTATACATTGGTGTAAGATACAGTGTGAAAGTGGAGTGCCTCCATTACAGACTAAAACTCATTTCAAATTAGCTTTGCGGCGAAAAAACTATTTATACGTTGACTAGTCTCTGACGCAGGTATATCCTCCTAACCGAATCGATAATACAAAGGCATTCTTCCTGAAGGAGTGGGTCTTTACCCGCTCTTTTTTTTCTGCGGGGAGACGAGAATCGCCTTATCAATTACGGGGTCTTGCCCTGTGCGAAATGGAGCGGAAACGCCATGAACGCTGAACTGACCGCTGTTTTGAACTTTCTTGAGAAAGAACGCGGGATTGACCGCGAGACCCTCGTCGTCTCATTGGAGTCTGCGCTCCTCACTGCGTCCAGGAAGAGCGTTGGACCGACTAAAGATCTCAGGGTTGAGATAGATCGGAAGACGTGCGATATCAGAGCTATTGCGGCTCTCAAGGTTGTCGAACACGTAGAGTCTGTCCACGACGAGATCTCCATACTGCAAGCCAGGAAGATCAAGCCGGACGCGGAAATTGGTGAAATGGTCGAGGTTGAAGTAACACCAAAGAACTTCGGCCGAATAGCTGCCCAGACTGCTAAGCAGGCAATCCTTCAAAAACTGCGGCAGGCCGAAAAAGACGTCGTCTACGAGGAATACAAAGACCGCATCGGCGATATTGTTACCGGGTCCGTGCTTCGCTTTGAGAGAAGCGACATTGTAGTTGACCTCGGCAGAGCAAAGGCTTTACTGGCTTCAAAGGAGCGCGTCCCGACGGAGGAGTATCAGGTTGGCGACCGAATCAGAGCCTACATTCAAGGAGTCGACACGTCTGCAGGCGGGACGGCAATACAGCTTTCCCGCAGTCATCCCAACTTCGTCAAGAGGTTGTTTGAACTTGAGATTGCCGAGATAGCCGACGGAACTGTCGAAATTAAAGGCATCGCAAGAGAACCAGGATACCGGACAAAAGTAGCCGTCGTGTCGAAAGATCCTAAAGTAGATTCAGTCGGTGCCTGCGTAGGAATGCGGGGCGTCCGCGTTAAGAACATCGTCAGGGAATTATCCGGCGAAAAGATTGACATAGTACGCTGGAGCGACGACGTCAAGACGTACGTCACCAACGCTCTGTCCCCGGCCAAACTCCTAAAAGTATCCATTGATCCGGACTTCCCGAAACTGGTCAATGTCGTAGCCGATGCCGACCAGCTTTCGCTGGCAATCGGAAAGCGTGGTCAGAACGTGAGATTGACCGCAAAGTTGATCGGATGGAAGATCAATATACAGAGGGACGAGACTAAGGCAACCTTCGACGAGAAGGTGGCTCATGCAGTTGAGGCAATTGCCGGAATCAGCGGTATGACCCGAGCGAATGCCGAAAAACTGGTACAGGCGGGCTTCCTGACAATTGAAGGTATTCTAGCAGCCGAGGCTGCTGATCTTGAGGCAATTGAGGGTTTCGACAAGGCTGCCGTCGATGCGATTCTAGATGCGGTGGCCTCGCATCCTTCTGTACAGTTTGCTGAGAAAGAAACGTCTGTCGCGGCAGAAGCAACACCAGCCAACCCGCCGGTTGAAGCGAAGCCGGAGTAAAGTAATCAGATACCGCTGAACAAGGATTCGGAATACACAATGAGAGTTCATGAACTCGCAAAAGAACTGAGCCTGCCCAGTAAAGACGTGGTCGACAGGCTGACGAAACTTGGCGCACAAGTAATCAGCCACATGAGCACTGTCGATGATGCTACAGCCACACTCCTCCGTAATTCTCTAAAGGGCGGCGAGGCCGGAAAAGCGGCACCTGCCAAACCAAAGGCTAGTAATGATGTTCCAAAGGTGCAAGCGCATGCCCCCAAGATAGACGCGCACTCCGCACCTAAGGGTGCTGTTCATCCGGCGCATAAAGCAGAAACTCATTCTACGCCGCAAGCAATCACCCATCCTGTTACCAAGGCAACAGTTCAGTCTGCTCCTAAAGCAGTCGCACATCCCGCGCCGAAGACAGTAGTTCATCCTGAGCCTAAGGTTGAAATTCATCCCGTCAAGAAAACTGAAGTATCTGAACATGTTGCCGCTCGCCCACAGGTTGCTACAGCCACTATTGCACAGGCAACCACTGAACCTGCCAAGACAACAGCCACCGCAGCAACGGACAAATCGCCTGCAGACGACAAAACAATTGCACTCCGCGGTGGAGCAATAGTTGTCAAAGATCTCGCAGAGAAGCTGAAACTACGACCGAATCAACTCATTGCGGAACTCATGGCCATAAATGTGTTCGCGGCCATCAGCGACCGGATCGATATCAAGGTGGCCCAGAAGATTGCTTCCAAGCGTGGAATCACTCTGGAGCACGAAAAGAAAGCCGTTGAACACAAGCCTGTTCAAAAGG
>JBAXMA010000256.1:0-5405 GCA_037134535.1 bacterium | reverse complement strand
GCACTTCCAGCGTTTGGATGGCCACGGCATTCTGGACGGCCAGCTCCGGCGTGTTTGGTGGACTGAAACTGAGCATCTCGCGAAGCGGGCTTACTCCTTTTCTGGGGTCAAAGCTCAGAAAATGGCTTGCCGACAGTGGGAGCCCTGTGGATGTTACGGAGCATCTGTAGGCGTCAATATCGAACGGTATCCGGCGCCAGCAGACCGAACCGGCCTCCTGGTCGTAGATGCAATAAGATGCGCGCGCATCACCATCGCGTGGCTGGCCCACTGAACCGGGATTGACCAGGTAGCGCTTCTCCTCCTCTAGAGCAAAATCCTGTGCCGGGACTATGTGTGGAGTCCCGCTCTTGCCCAGAAGAAAAATGGCGGGCACGTGCGTATGGCCGACAAACAGGAGCTGCTCCGTGACGGCGTTCCATGACGGCATGGCGTCCTGCGGCTCGGTGACGTAGTTGAAATAGCCAGGTTCAGAGAAATCGCCATGCGCGCAGCGAAATGTTCTGCCGTCAAGGGCCAGTGGCAGTGTCGAAAGGAACTTTGTGGCATTCTTACCCATCTGAGTCTTTGTCCACTCGAGCACAAATCGGGCAGAGTCATTGAACAGCGAACTGTCGAGTTTGTCGCAAAGTATTGCGTCGTGATTGCCAAGGACGAAGTGGTCTACATTGGCATGTACAGATTCCATGACCTGGACAGGGTTGGGTCCGTAACCCACGATGTCGCCGAGGCATATGATCCGATCGACCCCGGTGCTGCGGATGTCCAGAAGTACCGCATTCCAGGCCTGAAGGTTAGAATGTATATCCGAAACTATGGCGTATCGCATTGCGCCTCTAAATGAAGAGAAGTTGCACAATCGCAAACACGGGCAGCAATACCGGGAGGGAGAAGATCCAGACATATTGGAAGAAATGGGGCATAGGCACATTGCGGTGTTCCGCGATGGTTCGCACCATGAAGTTAGGACCGTTTCCGATGTATGTCATTGCACCGAAGAAGACTGCACCGCAGCAGATCGCCGTCATCAACCGGGCGGGAATGTCCGCTACCATGTCGGGACTCTGCAGACCAAGACCGAGTATTAGAGAATAGAGGGTGACGGCGGTAGGAGTGTTATCGAGTACACTGCTCAGGGACCCGGCCGTATAGTAGAACATGACCGGGCTATAGATTCCGAGCTGGTGGGCATTCTTTTCCAGAAACAGGAGGCAAGGCACCATTGTTATGAAGATTCCAAGGAACAGGGCGGCAACTTCGGCAATCGGGTGCCACGAAAAGTGATTGGCCGCCCGCACATCATGATGGGTCAACTTGATGGACAGCCCAGCCATGAGCAGGATCGCTGCCTCGCGTATGAACTCGAAATACCGGTTGGTTTCAATGGCCGCGATGGTCGTTTTGTTTATCGCTGCCATGATCAGGACGACTCCCAGCAACCATACGAAATTGAGTTTGCCTCTGATGCTTACAGACAGAAATGATGCAGACGTGTCTCTTCGCAGTTCGCTGCTTTCTTTCCGCCAATAGTAGGAGTCAACGAGAAAGTAGATGAAGAGCAGCATGCCGTTAACGGCAAGCCATATGGGCCAGAGCCTGAAGAACCATTGAAATGGCACACCCCGGAAGTACATCAAGAGAAGCGGGGGATCACCTAACGGGGTAAGAAGCCCGCCGCAATTGCATACGAGAGCGATAAAGAAAAGGACCGTGTGAGATTTGTGCTTGCGGCCCAGGTTCGAGTGGAGGAGAGGGCGGATGAGGAGCATGGCCGCTCCGGTTGTGCCCAGAAGTGATGCCAGTAATGTTCCGGTGAGCAGGAGCACTGTGTTGGCCCAGGGTATGCCGCCTATGCGTCCGTCAATGTGTATACCACCTGTGATGATGAACAGTGCGCCAAGCAGTACGATAAACGGGACATAGTCAAAAGCTATGGAGTTAAAGATGGTTGTTCCCAATCCAGTCGCGAGAAAATAGAGTACGACGGGTGCGCTCAACGCCAATGCGACAATGAGTTTATTCCGGTTGCTGTCCCAGAACTTTGCTGTGACCATCGGACAGATCGCAATTGCTGCGAGCATGAGGAGAAACGGTACGGATACGACCATGGGCACATCGGCTGTCTGACTAAACGACATACGAGATCAACTCCAGTGGCAGGATGACAAGGCGTTTGTCATCCGGATATGCCCAGCAACATAGTTGAAATCCGCTCGAATGGAAGCATAAAGCAGGTGCATCAGGCAACTGGTGGTTGTTCTGGCGGCTTCTTCCTGAGAATGCGGCTGTTATTGTCAATGGCATTGACGGGGCAGGCTTCCTCGCAGTTGAGGCATTCGATGCATTCGCTATGCCGGTTGATCGCGCGCCTTGTGCGGCTTGCATTCTCAACAGGAATTCCCATCGGGCAGGACTTGTCGCATTTGCCGCAGTGAATGCATTTGTCAGGATCGAGGCGGATTGAGAAAAGCGAGAACTTGTTTGCAACAGCCACTAGAGCGCCGACTGGACACATAATCCTGCAGAAACTGCGGATATTGCATACGACCAGTACCAGCACGAATACCAGTACTGAGAGTCGTACAATGCGCCAGGGATCCAGTGCCCAGTCATTATCTACGATCATCTGTGGAATACCGACCTCCATTGTCGCAACAGGACAGAATTTGCAGAAGAAGTACAAAACATCCTTGCCTGCCCAGTACGCAACCGCGCCGACGCTTATGAAGAGAAAGGCATACTTCATCCAGCGAAGGACAGATGGTACTTTGAGCTTGGGTGAGGGGATACTGTGCAGTAAATCCTGCAGCAGGCCCATCGGGCAGACCCAGCCGCAGAAGAAGCGGCCAACAAGAACACCAATGCTCCCAAAAATCCCCAGTAACATCCAGGGAGCCAGAGTTCCCCATGGCACTTCCCTGTACTGTGCCCACTCAGATATTTTGTATATGGGGCAGTTGAACCATGTGAGCGGGCAGGCATTACAGTGGAGAACCGGCAGGCAAACGTTCCCATAAAACCGCCATTCTGCCATGTATGCCGTGATGTTGCACGTCAGCAGAATAGCAATCAGGATTTGAACAACACGACGCTTTGATGTGAGGCGATCAAACATTGGCAGATGGCAGTAAACTAAGGGGTCAAGGCTTTACGGACGCCAGAGTCACCTTCAACTCTTTGCCGAAGACACCCTTCTCTTTGCCGCCGTCAATCCACACTACCGCCGTGTATGTACCTGCTTTTGCTACTTCACCGAAGTAGCCGCCACGGCCCCCTCAAGAAGGGCACATTTTTTCAAGTGGAATTGACTTCTTTGCCACGACCTTGCCATCGGAGTCCTTGACGTAGAGGTGTATGCTCCCATCAAGTCTCTTGGCGACATTTTTGCCAGAGATTTCCTTGATCTCGATGAGGTCGGCTGTTACCCGGATAGGGATCTTGCCCGACCTGGCGTACTTCTTCTTCTCTTCCGGCGTAACCGCTGAGGCCCCGAAAGATGCAGAGAACTGCATTCGTGTCTTCTTTTTATCGTCAGCCCACTCTGTCTTCAGGACTGCAATTTGAGCATCAGAGAGCCCATCGCCCGATAACGCAGAGATCGGAGCCGCTTTTCTGGTCTGGTTTGTATCAGTGGTGCGCGCGCCGTTTTCTTGAGCAGAAGAGACTCGGGCAGAGAGAAGTGACATTGCCATAAACGATATATATATGCATTTCATGCCAATTTCCCTTAATGTGCTGTATATCTCCCATATACTTAAGGCAGGGTCAAGAGGAATATACAGGCAAATGTCCATATCACGTAACTTCGACATGGGACGGCGCGATGCCACCCGCGCCGGGAATTGTCAGTTACGGCGGAATGAGTTTCTGCGGTCTTTCAGTCGACTGATGCGGCAGGGGCCTGATCTTTGCCCCCACCGACGCAGGGGCGCAGTTAGGCCCGCCTCTTAACTGGCCTATCACAAACAAATTAATTGGCGGGTTCTACTTTCTTTGACACGTCATCAACTTATCTGTAGCATCTGGAAACAAAATGAAAAAGCAAACTGGGCTGCTTCGTCCTTCACGTGACGAACCCATATTGTGGTTCAATGACATGGTTGAGCATTGCCTTGACTATGCCGGGAGCCGCAAAAGAATGGGCCGGCATCTGGTCGGTATGACGTGCGAGTATACTCCACGCGAGTTGATTATTGCAGCCGGGGGTATTCCGGCATGCTTGTGCGGCGGCGATGTGGACATGATTCCAGCCGCAGAGGAATATTTGCCCTCCAACTTGTGCCCGCTCATAAAGTCCACCTTCGGGTATAGCGTCAGGAAAGATAACCCGTTCCTTGAAATGGCGGAACTGGTGATTGGCGAAACCACGTGCGACGGTAAGAAGAAGATGTTTGAGCTGCTTGCGGAAACCCGGCCGATGTATGTCCTTGAGCTGCCGCAAAAGCCTGACGATCCTGACGCGCTTGAGCACTGGGTGTTGGAGCTTGGAAAACTAAAGGCCTTTCTGGAAAAGAAATTCAAAACCCGGATCACGGACCGGAAACTTCGGGGCGCTATCGTCCTGATGAACCATGAACGCCGGTTGCGACGTGAGTTGGCGGGTCTTATGAAATCGGACTCGCCGCCGTTAAGTGGTTGCGAACTTCTTACTATGAAGAGCATTATTGCCTGCATTCCCGCGGACCTGGCGCAGTATGAGAAAGCGCTGAGGGTTCTGCCCGGTCGAAAACTTAGACCGGATGCTGCCTCGCGGGTCAGGGTCCTGCTGACAGGGGTGCCAATGCCGCACGGAGCTGAGCGTGTGATGCAATTGATCGAGGAAAACGGCGGGCTGGTGGTTTGTCAGGAAAATTGCACGGGTCTGAAGCCTATTCTGGAAGACGTTGATGCGAATGCATGTGATCCTTTGCGAGCGATAGCTGAAAAATACTTCCATCTGCCGTGTTCGGTTATGACCCGGAACGACAGGCGCATGGACTCACTGCGCAGACTTGTTGATGAGTATAGACCGGACTGCGTTGTCGAGGTCATCTGGCAGGCTTGTCTGACCTACGATGTCGAGTCATTCTACGTAAAGAAACTGGTTGAAGGCCAGCTGGGACTTCCATATTTACGAATTGAGACCGATTACTCACCATCTGATTCTGCCCGTATCGCCACTCGAGTTCAGGCGCTTTTCGAGACCGTGGGGAAATGACGAAGACTATGATATGTGCCGGAATAGATGCCGGGTCGCGGACGATCAAAGTTGTTCTCCTGGAAGGGGAAAGCCGGCGCATTCTTGCCTCAGGGGTTACCGACCAGGGCGTCAAGCAGGTTGCTCTCGCAAAACAGCTTCTGGGTGATGTCCTGAGGAAGGCTCGTGTCAGCAGGCAGAGTCTTCACCGGATCGTTGCCACCGGCTA
>JBAXMA010000255.1:0-5413 GCA_037134535.1 bacterium | reverse complement strand
GTTGCGGAACGATCCGGGCGCGATCAGGATAAGGAAGACGGCGGTGGGCTGGAGACCTTGCGACGCGGCGGCTACATGTAACTTGCGACGATACTAATGCGGCGGGCAGGGCGTAATCAGGAAGGGATCTTCGATGAGCCATGATAGTGGCAAAGAGCAGATGAATGTCGTGGTGGTGGGGCACGTTGACCACGGCAAGAGCACCCTGATCGGCCGTTTGATGGCCGATACTCATTCTCTGCCCCAGGGTAAGCTGGAGCAGGTTCGCGCCACGTGTGCGCGGAATGCAAAGCCTTTTGAGTATGCATTTCTGCTGGATGCCTTGAAAGAAGAGCAGTCGCAGGGCATTACAATAGATACTGCGCGCTGTTTTTTTAAGACTGACCTCCGGCGTTATATCCTCATTGATGCGCCTGGTCACATAGAATTCCTGCGCAACATGATATCAGGCGCAGCCAGGGCTCAGGCGGCTATCCTGCTTATTGATGCCCATGAGGGTATTCAGGAAAACTCGCGCCGGCACGGCTACATAATGTCCATGCTCGGAATCAGGCAGATCTGCGTGCTGGTGAACAAAATGGATCTTGTTGGTTATGCGGAGAAAGCTTTCGACGCATTGCGCGGGGAGTACGAGCGGTTTCTTCACCGGCTTGACGTTCACCCGATAAGATTCATACCTGTCAGCGCAGTGAACGGGCTGAACGTTGCCAACCACGGCGACAAAGAGATGCCATGGTATGACGGACCGACTGTTCTTGAGCAGCTCGATGAGTTTGAACGACCGGCGTCGCCGCGCTATCTCCCGTTCCGCTTTCCTGTTCAGGACATCTACAAGTTCACGGAGGGCGGTGACGACCGGCGTATTTTCGCCGGAACAGTGATGACAGGAAGTGTCCGGGTGGGTCAGGAGATTACATTTCAGCCTTCTGGCCAGCGTACACGAGTTAGATCTGTGGAGTCATTCAACACGGAGCCTCTCTCAATGGCGTCGGCTGGTGACGCGATCGGGTTCACGCTTGAGACGCAGCTCTATGTGCGACCTGGCGAGTGTATGACGCGTAATGATGAGGCCGCACCACTTGTCGGACGTCGATTCCGGGTTAACCTGTTCTGGATGGGACGGGCGCCTATGATCCAGGAAAAGACATACAAGCTGAAGATCGGTGCAGCGCAAGTGCCACTAAAGTTGGCCAAAGTGCTTAGCGTGCTGGATGCGGCCGATTTTGTTTCCGAGCATTCTAAACAGCAGGTTGATCGCCATGACGTGGCCGAATGCATTCTGGAAACACATCGCCCGGTTGTGTTCGACCGGATCGACAAGGTGCTTCAGACCGGCCGGTTTGTTGTTGTGGACGACTATGAAATTGCCGGTGCCGGGATCATTCTGGAAAAGGTCGACGAAACTGAGTCGACAGTGGCTGCTCACGTTCAGGCCCGCGAGTGTGCATGGGAAAGCGGTAACATCACCGCCGCCGACCGTTCGTTAACTTACGGACACGCATCGAAGTTTGTGTTGCTGACGGGTGAAGATTCCGATGCTCTTGCCGTTTTTGCGGAAAGCATTGAACAGGCGCTGTTCCGCTCCGGTTTCAAAGCCTACTATGCCCGGCCGGCCAATGTGGTTCGCGGGCTGGATGCCGATATCCGGTTTCGTGGCGAAATGCGTGAGGAACATGTCCGCAGGCTTGGTGAACTGGCACGTATTCTCACTGACTCGGGGATGATTTGTATTACATCGCTTACAGGAGCCGACGAGGATGATGTTCGTTCCCTGAGACTGCTTAACAGCCCGCACGAGATACTCGTGGTCAGGCTCGGTGAGGCCGGGGATGCGCGGATACCGGCACACCTGACGCTTCCTTCGGGAACTGCAATGACCGCAGGTATTGAGGCAGTGAGACGGCTTCTTTGCGATAAGAAAGTTATAGTTGAGTACCAGATCTGACGACTGCCGAAGACGGTGGAGCAATATGACTAGTGAAAAGACATGGCAACTTGAGACCAGACTGATTCACGGCGTGTCGGTTCCTGATTCCGTGCCCGGAGCCACTTCGTTGCCCATCGTCCAAAGCACAGCTTTTGCCTATGACTCTGCCGAAGCTATTGAAGCCGTGTTTGCCGGGCGTGAGGCTGGTTTTGTCTATTCACGCATTGCCAATCCCACCGTGACTGCGTTTGAGGCCAGAATGACGTCACTCGAAGATGCTCTGGGATCCATTGCCGTGTCCTCGGGCATGGCGGCCATCAGTTCACTGGCTCTGGCACTTGCAGGCAGCGGCGATGAGATTGTTACCGGGCGGAGTCTTTTCGGAGGCACATATTCGCTTTTCCAGAATACCGTGAGCCGGTACGGGATCGGTGTCCGCTTTGTCGACTCATGCAGCCCTGCCGCTTTTCGTGACGCGATTGGGGCTAAGACGAGAATGGTGTTTATCGAGACCATCGGGAACCCTAAGCTGGATGTGCCTGATATCGCGGCGATTGCAGCCATAACGAAAGAGCTTGGTGTCCCTCTTGTTGTGGACAATACCATAACCACGCCTTTGCTGATTCAGCCGAAACGTCTTGGCGCCGACCTGATTGTTCACTCGACGTCAAAGTTTATCAACGGGCACGGCAATGCGGTTGGAGGAGTCATTGTCGATGCCGGGTCGTTCGACTGGTCGAGTCCGCGCTTTCCTCACCTTGCGCCATTCCGGGGGAGGGTCGGCCGCTTCGCGCTTCTTGCCTCGCTCCGCAACCGCGTCTGCCGTGACATGGGCTGCTGTCTCACCCCATTCAATGCGTTTCTGCTGGCCATGGGTCTTGAAACGCTGGGTGTGCGCATGGAACGGCATTGTGCGAACGCCTCGAAAGTGGCGGCCCTTCTTGTATCTAATCCCAAGGTGATGGATGTCCGCTATCCCGGCCTGAAGTCGCATCCGGAACATGCTCTCGCTCAGCGCCAGTTCGGTGACCGGTATGGTGCCCTGATAACGATCAGGTTGGGAACCCGTGAGGCGGCATTTGCCTTCATTAACCGGTTGCGCCTGGCAAAGATCATCGCGAATCTGGGGGATACACGGACACTTGTGATTCATCCTGCGTCAACGTTCTGCCGCGACTTCAGTCAGGAAGAGAGACAGGGAATGGGTGTGGTAGACGATCTGGTCAGACTGTCTATCGGTATTGAAGATCAGGCTGATATTCTTGGTGATATTGAACAGGCGATTGCAGGACTTTGAGTTTAGAAAGGAAGAAGCAGTGAAGATCAAGATCAACGATGCTGTTGTAGAGATTACCGATGGACTGACAATTGCCGGTTTGCTCGCGCATCAGAAGGTCAAGATGCCGGATATGGTATCGGTGCAATTGAATGGCACGATTGTGGAGCGCGACCAGTATCCCGGGACACCGGTCAGTGAGAACGATGCTGTGGAGTTCCTGTATTTTATGGGTGGAGGATGCATCAGATGAGTCTGACGGAGCAGCAGATAGAACGGTACTCCCGGCACATAATTCTTCAGGAAGTTGGTGGAAAAGGACAGGAGAAGCTACTTGCCGGCCGTGTCCTTATCATCGGGGCAGGGGGACTGGGCTCACCAGCGGCTCTTTATCTCGCCGCGGCTGGTGTCGGCACGATCGGCCTGGCGGATGGTGACGTGGTAGACCTCACCAATCTCCAGCGTCAGATTGCACACGCCACTGCCGATGTGGGTCGCACCAAGGTGGAATCTGCTGCGGCGAAGTGCCGGGCAATCAATCCTGACGTCACTGTGCGCCTGCACGCGGCGCACATCAAAGCCGATAATGCCCTGGCAATCATGAAGGACTATGACTTCGTTATCGACGGTACGGACAATTTTGCCGCGAAGTTTCTCGTTGCCGATGCGTGTCATTTCGCGGGCAGACCTTACTCACATGCCGGTATCCTGCGTTTTGAAGGGCAGGCTATGACCGTGATACCAGACAAGACAGGATGCTACAGGTGCCTGTTCCGGGAGCCGCCCCCCCCCAATGTTGTGCCGTCCTGCTCTCAAGCGGGAGTCCTCGGCGTGCTGGCGGGCATCATGGGCACTATTCAGGCAGCGGAAGCTGTCAAATATCTGCTCGGGATCGGGGAATTGCTGACGAACCGGCTGCTTGTTATGAATGCATTGAAGATGAGCTTCCGCGAGGTTGGCTTTAAGCGGAATCCGGCTTGCCCGCTTTGCGGGAGCAATCCGACCATAACGATGCTGCGTGACGAGGCTCCCGCTGCCTGCTCAATCTCCGGTGGTGGTCGCAGCGTTGCGAAGCCGTAGCGGACAAAGGATAATCCGTGGCATTGACTATTCCAAAACGCGTATTTCTTGAGATGTTGGCCGCTGCGCGGGCAACCGCGCCGCTCGAGGCCTGCGGTCTGCTGGCGGGTACTGATGAGAGTGTTGCTAGGTGCTATGTTTTAACCAATGCGGACGCATCGGCTGAACACTACCGCATGCTTCCAGTGGAACAGTTTGCTGCGGTCAAGGACATGCGAAGTACAGGCCTGAAGATGCTGGCCATCTGGCACAGTCATCCTGCTTCACCGGCAAGGATGTCGGATGAAGACATACGTCTCGCCTATACGCCGGACGTTCTGTACGTGATCCTTTCTCTGGTGGATCCATCTGGTCCGAAGACGTGTGCATTCAATGTGCGCGATGGCGTTCCGCACCACATACCAGTCATGATAGACGAAAAGGAGAGTTAGCAGTGATTACGAGCGCGATATGCCGCCTTCCCGGAGAATTTGCACAGGAAATTGAACAACATGCACAGGATGTTGACCGTTTCATCAAGGGTGAACTTTCTGCCTCGATACTTAAGTCGAGGCGTGTTCCGCGCGGGATCTACGAGCAGAGGCAAAACGGGACCTACATGGTGCGAGTACGATTGCCCGGCGGAGCCATGAGTGTCGTCCAGGCGAAAGCTCTGGCTGTGGTGGCGTCGCGATATGGCTCAGGTACGCTTCATGTTACCACCCGTCAGGACATTCAAATCCACGGAGTTAAGATCGAGCAGACGCCCTCAGTCTTGAGAGAGCTGTTCAGGGCGGGGCTCACCTCAAAGGGTGGTGGTGGCAATACTGTGCGAAACATCACAGCCTGTCCTTACGCAGGCATCTGTCCAGCCGAGCGGTTCGATGTGACACCCAGTGTTGTTGCAGTCACCGAGTACCTGATCGGTCTTGCCGGCAGTTACAATTTGCCTCGTAAGTACAAGATTGCGTTCAGCGGCTGTGGTGCCGATTGCGCGCTGGCGCAGGTAAATGATCTTGGCTTTATTGCCAGCGTCCGCAACGGCCGACAGGGATTTAGTGTTTACGCCGGAGGTGGTATGGGCGCCGAATCGCGGGTTGCCGACTGCATGGAGGAGTGGGTGCCTTCCGGAGAGGTCATCCGTATTGCAG
>JBAXMA010000254.1:0-5414 GCA_037134535.1 bacterium | reverse complement strand
GCCAATATGAGCGCTTTCGCGCAAGATGAAGCGAATAGACCATTCCTGGGCTGGGTCATGCAGAGCACGCAGCTTATGGACATGTATCTGGAGGCCGCGACGCCATGTCGAGACAAGCATCGCGAACGGAACAATTACTCGATCGACATAGGTGCGTTGAAGCGGTGGAAGCAGCTTTATACAGAGGATCCTGATTCAAGGGATGGAGTCTTTCTCAAACTGGGAATGGCGGCCGCTCTCTGGTCTCCGCAAGGCGGTGGCCAATACAGGAGCGATGGTACTGACTGGTTGAGCCGCTACAAGCACTTTAAGACCGCGCGTCAGAACAGGGAACTGGTACCGAGCTTCGAACATCTGATTGTTTCGGACTATGGAATGGTGCTGAACGGAATTGGTTCGGACGCCGACCTTGCCTGGGCGCGGAAGATGATACAGACATGGCGGCCCGATCTGCTGGAATATGAGCAAATTCCTCAAATCGTCAGCGAGGTGTGGCGCAGGGATTCTCCCATTCCAGTCACGAACGGCTTCGTTACGGTGATGGAGGGTGGCGGTAAGTGTGGACCGAGGGGGATATTCGGAGCGTTTGTCTGCCAGGCGTTCGGCATCCCGGCCATAGTGGTAGGCCAGACGGATCATTGTTGTTTCGGGGCAAGAGCGGACCATCCTGCCGAAGAACCGCAAGAGGGGAGCGTCTGGAAGATCTATCAGGGCCGGAATTGGCTGGTCTCAGACTGCGGCGACGGCATGTATGGCCCGGAGTATCTTGCCGAAATGGCGAAGCGATACCGAACGGCTGAGTTCTCGCTGGTGGAGCACCTCCGCTGGCTGGCCTCAGCAATGCCCTCAAGAGACAAGGCCGCTGCACTTCGTAATCTGGCCGTGAACATCCGGAAACCGGTCAATACATCAAAGCCTTATGGCGTGCCGGCAGCCGAGGTCGACGTCGTCACTGCGGCAGCTGGCAGCGTTCCAACGAGAACACCAGTGAAGGAAGAACCTTTCAATGTGCCGGCCGGGGTAATTCATGTGGAGGCTGAAGCCTTTGTCAGGAAGTCGCCGGTAGTGGCCGTGTTTGACTGCTACACGGGCGGAAAGCAGGTCAACTTCTTCAAAAGTATCGTGACCAGTTGGGTGGACTACGCCATAGACGTGCCGCAGACAGCGGTATACTCAATCGAGGTCATGCTTGCTGCGGCAAACCGCGACCAGGTCATGGAAATAAGCTGTGGAAAGCAGAAACTTGGAATGGTGAAGATACCCGGCACGACCGGACTGTGGAAGAAGACGGATCCGATGCCCATTAGGTTGGACAAAGGTGTCCAGACTCTTCGCATCTCCACTCCGTTCCAGAGAGGTGTCGCGATGAGATGGTTCGAGCTGAAACCGATGTGACAGTCGAGTTGACGAGAACAGGAGATTGGACATGAATTGGATGGCGGACCGCAGGCTGGCGATAGCGCAACTGTTCGCGTGGGTGGTTGTATTGCCGGGTCTTCAGATTGTGCTGGCGCAGGAGATTGGGACCAACATCGTTGATTGCGCAGTGGATGTCGGGAAGGGCGCTTTCGTCTGCGGGGAGCGACATGGCAATAATCTGCTCATCATCACGAATGGCGGCACCGTTAAAAGCATGACCGGCTACATCGGCCACAAGGCCAGTTCACACATGAACACGGTCATAATCACCGGTGACGATGCAGTGTGGAATGACACTACGGGTTTTGATATTGGCGATAAGAGCAGTTTCAACAGCCTGATACTTGTCAATCGGGGCAGACTGAACTGCACGGCCGGCTATCTTGGCTACTATGCCAACGCAAACAGCAATTCGGCTACGGTCTCCGGCAACGGATCCGTCTGGACCATGGCCGAGAGGCTCCATATTGGCTGCGCCGGGGCTTACAACACGGTCGTCATCACCAACGGCGGAGTAGTGAACTGTGGTGAAGGTGCTACAATTGGCCCTGGTCCATGCAACTCTGCGATTATCACAGGGAAGGACTCAGTATGGAACGTCAAAGGCGGCAGCATTGTCGTTGGTGGTGAACCTGGCAGCAGTTTGATTCTCCGGGATGATGGCAGTGCGAATGGCGCGGTCGTGGTGAAATCAGGCTCGATGATTGTGGGTTCCGGCACTATTGACACTCTCACAATGCAAGCCGGCTCGATGCTGAGTCCTGGCGATCCGATCGGCAAACTCACATTAAAGGGTAACTGTACCCTAGACAGTGCCGCCACAAATGTATTCGAACTGGGCAGTGCCAAGGTTGCTGGTGTGGATTATGACTATGTTGAAGTTCAAGGCACACTGGACATCGCCAATATGGATTTCACCAGTTTCATCTTCAAAGCGCGGGACGGCTTCGGCCCCGGCATCTACACGCTGATTAACGCCGGCGTGCTGAGCGGCGATCTTGGCAGTTCGACAAAAGGTTCAATTGGAAACCTCACAGCCGTCATACGCAAGGATACGTCGAAGAACAACGTTCTTCTGACTGTGACTCGTTAAGAGCTGGGCCGCTGTGTTGTTGGGACACCCGGCATTGAAGCAGGCAATTCAGTTGTGCGGCCGTCGTTTCTGTGCTCCAGGCAACACGTTGATAGTCAGCTTAGAATACTCCGCCTGGGCCTTGCCCCCACGAGAGGGTAGGCGGGTCGTTACCTGAGCGGATCCGTGAGGCGGAGCTGGCGGAATGCTGTGGCACGTTCGCTGCAGGTTGGGCAGGAGCCGCAGGGGCTGCGACCGCCGCGGTAGCAGGACCAGGTGTGGCCATAGTCGACGCCCAGGCGCGTACCTATCTTCAGGATACCTGCCTTGCTGATCCCGGAGAAAGGGGCACGGATGACAACCCTGTTCCGGCGGTTATTGGCTAGAACACGATTGAGATCGTCAACAAACTTGCGCGTACAGTCCCAGTAGCCATACGCATCTTGCGCGTGAGCACCATAGAAAACGCTTGTGCATCCTTTTGCCTCTGCGTATGCAGCGGCCATGCTCAGCAGGATCAGGTTGCGATGCGGAACATACGTTACGGGCTGGCTTCGTTCTGCGGGGGACAGGTCAGACAGATCGGGAATGGGGATGGAGTTGTCTGTCAGTGCTGAAGCACCTGCCAGCAGTTGCTTGAGGAAGCGGATGTCGGCAACACGGTGTTCGCGGACCCCTGCGCCCTTGGCCTGCCACTTCGCCATTGCAAGTTCGCAGGAATGTTTCTGCCCGTAATTGAACGATAGTGCAAAGATTGTGCGAACTCGCAGTTTGACCTTCACATAGTGAAGCAGGGACGCTGAGTCCATTCCGCCAGAGAGAAGCACTACAGCATTCTTCATTATCGCATCCCGGTTAGTTTGTGCATCTGCATGTGAAGGCGGACCGGCAGCCTGTCTTTCAGTATCCATGCACCAAGTTTCGATGGATCAAGGGCCGGGAATACCGGGCTGAACAGGATGGCATGGCATTTCTCTGCAAGTTTGTACTTTCTGACTAAGCGGCACGCCCATTCGTAGTCTTTGCGGTCAACTATGACAAACTTGACTTCATCCCGTGGTCTGAGCCGGGCAATATTTCCAATGTCCATTGAGCCGTTCATTCCGCTGCCAGGTGTTTTGATGTCCACTATGGCTATAGCTTCGGGCGGGATTATTGAGATGTCAATGCTGCCATTGGTTTCAACGAGCACAGGTCTTTGTGTTCCGCGGTAGAGAGCCGATGCCAGCTCCGGAAAGCCGGGCTGAATCAGTGGTTCGCCGCCTGTTATTTCCGCGATAGCGGCTTTGCTGGAGCAACATGCTTTCACAAGCGCGGAAATCCTTACAGGGCTTCCCGGCAAACGCGACTGGGGAGTATCGCAGTAGCTGCAGGTCAGATTGCATCCGGCCAGGCGCACGAAGAAACAGGGCAGGCCCGCATAAGTGGATTCACCCTGAATGGAGACGAATGTTTCACAGACCTGGATGGTGTTGTTGGACATATATCTGGCCGATCACCACTGAGTCGGCAAAACTCGTCTATCTCCGGCCAGGTTTGGCTTTCCGTGGTGCTTTGTCAGGCAATTCATTCCAGTAAGTCACTTTATTGCCGGGCGTTTCTGCAACCGTCACGCGTGCAACAGAATAGCTGGTTCCATTGAGCTTCGTGGATAGCTTGTCGTACAGGTGTCTGGCAATATTTTCGGAGGTCGGGTTTACTTTTGCGAATGCCGGTAGTTTATTCAGATCGGCATGATCCAGTTCATCAATGGCACGCTTGACGTGATTCTTCACTTTGCGGAAGTCGACAAGGATTCCGAGGCGGTCAAGATCTGTTCCACGGAGATAAACGATTATCTCCCAGTTGTGGCCGTGCGGGTCGGCGCATGCGCCGTCGTAAGCAACAAGATGGTGCGCGGCCGAGAAATGAGTTGTTATGCTTATTTCATACATTGGTGGCTAATCCTTTGGCTGGACCTGATAACATTTTTGAATGCTGTCTATCTCCAGCGTTCTGAGATAGACGGCGATTGCCTTGTCGTAAGAGGCTGTGTGGGAGAACGCCTTCTTTGCCAGTTTGAATCGCGTGGCAAGTGAAAGGCAGCCGCTGGATGTTTTCATTTCGGAAATGACTTTGCGGTAGTCGCGCGGGTCGGTGACAGACGCAACCCTGATGAAATTCTTGGCCGAAGCACGGACCATACACGGGCCGCCGATGTCTATGTTGCCCCGCGCCTGTTCGGGAGTTACGTCCGGTCTGGCAATAGTCTCTTTGAATGGATACAGATTGACCACGACCATGTCGATTGCCACGCCGCCCGTGCGTTGGAGGTCCTGTACGTGTGCTTCGTTATAGGTTTCGCTCAGCAGGCCGAGGTAAATCTTGAAATCCAGGGTTTTTACGAGACCGCCTTGCATTTCAGGCTGGCCTGTATAGTCCGACACCTGCACAAGGTTGTTTCGGGCGTTTTCGCCCAGGATGTCCAGGATGGCCTTGTGTGTTCCGCCGGTGGAATAGATTTTCACCCCCGGGTTGATCCGTACAAGTGCGGGTATCAGTTTGTCCAATCCCGTCTTGTCGGAGACGCTTGCCAGTACATGGCTCACCTTCACGGCATCGTCTATCTTTTCGACAACGTTTATCATGATTACTCCTCAGGCGGAATCAAAGAAAGAAGTGGTAAGCTAGCACAGATTGATATTTGGCCAAAGAAGAAAAAGCGCGACAAGAAGAAAAAGCATGATTGACGTACGGCCTCAGTTACGGGGTCGGGGCTCCCTGCCGTCCGTCAACCGACGGACGCGGCAGGGAGCCAGAATTTCGCCCCCAGCGCCGCAGGATCACCACGGGCGTATCTGCGATTAGGTGCGGCTCAGCCGGAGGCTTCGCCCTACCATGCAAAGAACAGACTCTTTGGTAGGGCGAACCGCATAGCTATCAA
>JBAXMA010000253.1:0-5426 GCA_037134535.1 bacterium | reverse complement strand
ATTCTCAGGCGTGCCCAGAATAGTGGCAGGATGACGATTGCCCTGACTGCCGGCAATGGTGGCGCGGCGGTTGTCAGCGAGGCTACTATTGTGGTTAAGGAACCTGCAAGAGATGTGTGGGTGCAACGTAATCCCAGGAATGATGAGAAGCCGGCTGACAATCAGTTATACGCTCGCGACGACAGTAATGAGGGCACTGTTTACTACAATGGGGTATTGACCAATGCATCAGAAGCAGTCTTTGTGAAACTGTATGCCGACGGTAAGCTGATCAGGACCGAGAAGCAGAAGCCAGTGGTAAAGCCTGTTGCCACTCCGGCCGTTGCCGGCGCAGAGTACCGTTACGCATTTACTCTCAAGCTCAAGCCAGGTCTGATCAAGTACAGGATTGATTTCGGCGCGAATAGCGGCGGCGGTGAAACTGTGCTGCGTTCTGTCACTAACCTTGTTTGCGGTGATGCCTACCTGATTGACGGGCAATCGAACGCGCTTGCGACCGATTGGGGCCAGGGCGAATGTCCTGACACGAGTGAATGGGTCCGAAGTTTTGGGTCCAACAACGGCGATATCAGTAGCGGCTGGGGTAATGCGGTACGCCGTCACGGGGCGAGAGAGATAGGTTGCTGGGGTATGGATCTGGCGAAGCGCCTTGTCGAAGACCAGAAGATGCCGATCTGCATCATCAATGGCGCCGCCGGAGGCACACTTATCGAGGTTCACCAGCGTAATCCGGCAAAGCACGCTGCCCCGGATACGATCTATGGCCGTATGCTGAATCGGGTGGAAACGGCCGGGTTGACGCATGGCATTCGCGGCGCCTTCTGGCATCAGGGCGAGAATAATCAGGGCACGCAGGGCGAGACCGGTGGTTACGGGTGGGAAACGTATGAGCAGTATTTCGTGGATATGGTGGCGGCATGGAAGCAGGACTATCCGAACATCCAGCATTACTATGTTTTTCAGATCTGGCCGAACTCATGTTCCATGGGTGGAACAAGGGCCAGCGATAAGTTGCGCGATGTGCAGAGACTGTTGCCGCGCCTTTATTCAAATATGAGTATCATGTCCACTCTTGGCATCAAGCCAGTCGGGCCGTGTCATTTCCCGCCTGCCGGTTACGCGGAAATAGCCCGATTGATCTGCGCTGTTGTGGAACGGGACAACTATGGCAAGGTGTGTGACAAGCCTGTCACGGCTCCTGATCTGAAGAAGGCATACTTTACCAGCGACAAGAGGGATGAGATTGCCCTGGAATTCGATCAGCCTATGGAGTGGGATAAGGCGCTGGTCAGTGAGTTCTATATGGACGGCGGAAAAGGAATAGTGGATGGTGCTGCAGCCGGAAACATCGTTAAGCTTAAACTGATAGCAGCAAGCGACGCAAAAACGATCACGTATCTTGTCGACAGCAGGTGGGATGACAAGAAGCTTCTTTATGGTCAGAACGGTATCGCCGCGCTGACATTCTTCGAAGTGCCGATCGGGAAGTGATTAGCGATGAAAGATCCTATTTCTAATCCTTATGTCGCGGAGCACGGCTTCATCGTCGGTCGAAATCGCTCATTCTATAATAACCGTCCGCTGTACGGTGACCATTGCCCGTCCTACGTGATTGCCGGAGATCGTCCACAGTTGCGCTTCGCACGGTCACCGAATATCTATGGATGTATGATGCTGGCGGTGAAGCGTAATTTAACTTCAAAATGGCTGCATGATGCAGTTGACGTCACCAGTCGCTACCGGGCCGGTCGTATCGAGTGGGAGATTAGAGATCCGGTATTCGAGGGCATGACTGTTCGCTGGGAGGCTATTCCGTTGCCAGGAACAGAAGGGTTTACTGTGAAGGTGAGCTCCACGGGGGCACAGTCGGGTGATAGCCTCATCTGGACGTTTGGAGGCGCAATGCCGTTCGATAATGTGTCCGGTAAATTTGATCCCGTTGTTACGGTGAATCAACCGGGCAACAAGGCAGGCGGTCTTGTTCCTGTGCTGCAGAGGTGCTTTCAGCCGGAGGATTGCAGGGAGAACCAGATCAGACTCGCTGCTCATCATTTACACCTGGGCGAATCACTGCAACCTGACACGGAGGGAAGTTCACTGCCTGTAGTTGAGAGTTGCGAGGAAACTGAGGATAGCCGATTCATACTTACCACCTCTGGTACTGTTCGTCTGGTGATCGGCCGTTGCACTGCGGGTCAAATGCGACTATCTGATGCGTCTGCATGGACTGATCCAGGTGCGTTGACCGCAACCACTACCGATCTCCTTCCGCTGGTCTGCGGCAACATCGATTTGTCAGCAGTTAGTGAGGTCTGCTGGGCAATTGAGGCGGTTGAGGGTGAATTGGTGGGAAGGCATGAAAGTGACGATCCAACCGCTGCATTCGCGCGCGCGAGGGAGCGGGTTGAAGCGTATGCGACCCGGATTGTCCTGAATACGCCGGAGCCGCGGCTGGACGCAGGGGTAGCCGCTGCTTGCTACGCGATGGATTCACTCTTCTATCCGCCTGTCTATGTGCATGGGGCAATGGCCTGGAATATCCCGTTTCCGGGATGGCGATCGATGTACGGCGCAACCGCCTTCGGGTGGCATGAGAACGTTAAGGCAGAGGCCCGTTACTACATTGCTTCTCAGAACCGGGAGACAACGGCCAGGGTCCCGGAAGCGAGCGATTTCAGGCGACTATGTACCCAGACACGTGAATCGCGATTTCACGGGCGAGGGCGCATTGTTCAGGACGCTGGCCCATACAACTTTCAGACTCAGTTTTTTGATCAGCTCATTCATGCCTGGCGATGGACAGGGGATAAGGAGTTGGAAGATCTTTTGCGTGAGGCATTGCCCCTGCATATGGAGTGGGTACAGGAGTGCTTTGATCCGGATAACGACGGGCTCTATGAGAGTTACATCAATACCTGGCCAAGCGACAGCGTATGGTGCAATGGCGGCGGGAGCGCCGAGGAGACAGCGTACGCCTTTGCCGGCTACATGGCGCTGGCTGAACTGGCGAGGCGGTCCGGGAATGATGCTGTGGCAGAGCAGCATGAGGCGCAGGCGGCCAGAATCAGAAAGGCGATGCTTGATGTGCTGTGGATTAAGAACAAGGGATACATGGCTCAGTACAAGGAACAGGGCGGGCTGTCTCGCGTACATGAGGACAGCTGGCTTGGCGCCATCTTCCTTCCCATCGAGACCGGAGTGCTGGATTCCACCCGGGCAGCGGAGGCGCTGCACTACACGGAATGGGGTCTGGAACGTGTTGTCATGCCGTTTGGCGGAAGTCGCTGCTGGATGAGTAATTGGGTGCCCGCCCCATGGTCCGTTCGCGAGATGTATCCCGGAGATAACTATGCCCTGTCGCTTGCTTACTTTCGTGCCGGATTGGCGGGGGATGGCTGGGACATTCTGCAGGGCAATTACCTCGAATCCATGTACTACGGGGTTGTACCCGGTGGACTGGCCTGTGCCAATGGCGGTACGGACTTTGCGGATGTTGTGAGTACATTCTGTCGTACTGTGGTTGAAGGCTTGTTCGGGTATCATCCGGACTATCTGACCGGCGTTGTGCATTTCGCGCCGCAGTTTCCGCCGTCATGGGATCACGCATCAATTAAGACTCCTGATGCCGGCATTAACTTTCAGAGCGGTGTGGATTTCCAGGTGTGGACGGTGGACCTGACGAAACCCGCCCGGTTGAGGCTGGATTTGCCTGTTCGTGCCAAGAAGATTTCTGGCGTGGAAGTGAACGGGACCGCGGCAGAGTGGAGTGTTGCCCCGGGATTTGGCTGCAGCATTGTACATGTTGACGTGGACTCATGTGTGAATGCGCGGGTGATAGTTAAGTTGGTTCCTGCCTCCTCGTGCTGTGCTGTTGAAAAGAGTGCGAGAGTCGAAGCCGGAAGGTGTATCAGGCTGGAAGTTGATGATGGTCTGATCAGTGAGTTTTTAGACCCCCAGGGAGTCTTGAATCGCGCGGTGGTTGTGAACGGCTATATTGCGGCGCATATTGCCGTGAATCCAGGCCACCACCTTCTACAGGCAAAAGTGTTGGTCGGCGATTTGCCTCAATGGCGGATGTTCAAGATCAGGATTGATGATCCCCAGGCCGAGTTGGCCAAAGAGGCCATGTATATAAGTCATATCGATCCAGATGCCACTTGGGAGTGCTGCGACATCAGTCGTTATTTGAATGGAGATGTCCGCACAATCTATAAACAGGATTACCTGTTGCCCCGTCCGAAGAGCTGCTCGGTAAGTATCGGGAAAGACGGGTACTCTCCGTGGACCTTTGCATACTGGAAGACGCCAGTACCTGAGGTTGATCTATCGCTTGTTCCGGCCTTGATCGATGACTATGGTCTGCTTCAGACGCAGCAGGGCGTTCCGTTTGCCTGGAACAATGATGCTCTCAATATCGCCTTTGTATCTCTCTGGGAGAACTGGCCCAGGGAAGCGGTTGTGCAGGTAGGACAGTGTGGGGCGGTCGTCTGGTTTCTACTTTGCGGCACCACTAATCCAATGCAGTGCCGGATAGCTAACGCCCGGTTGCGAATGACCTACATCGATGGTTTCGTGGAGGATCTTGATGTCGTGCCGCCCATGAACTTCTGGACATTGTGCCCGCTTGGTGGAGCTGACTATAACTATAGCCGTGATGGTTTTGCACTGCCTGCGAGGCCGCCGCCCACGGTCCAACTTGGCAACAACTGCAGGGCTGTACTGATGAACGCGAGATTGCGCCATGGCGTGGTGCTCAGGCAGGTGACCCTGGAGGCGTTATCTCAGGAGATAGTAATGGGATTGATGGGCGTCACGATCATGAGGTGATGGTTTGCAGACCTGTTGTTCTAAACGGACATCACTACAAGTCTTCAACCCTGTAAAGATGAGTCTTCGTTCGCAGAATCAGTGCTTTACCCAGAATCGCCGGCGATGCCATCAGACCGCTCTCGAGAGTATTTGTTCCCAGAAGTTGGAATGTGTTACCCGGTTTTATGATGGTTGCCTTACCCTGATTGCTGAAGAAGTAGATCCGGCCGTCGGCATAGATGGGAGATGCGCAGTAATTGCTTCTAATACGCTCCTGCCAGACTTGCTTACCAGTTTTAGCGTCCATGCACGTGAGTGTACCGTCGTCGGTGAGTAAGTACAGGAGGTCACCGACAATAATAGGTGAAGGTGTTCTGGGTACGGACATGTCTGTCCTCCATGTCACATGGGTGCCGGTCACGTCTCCCTGACCATCAACTTTAATGGCAAGCAGTTCGTTCTTTTTGCCAACTCCCGTGCACATCATTGTGAGCCCGTTGAAATAGACGGGTCTTGCTGCAGCCGAATAGCAGCCGTGCTGGACTTTCCATAGTTCCTTGCCGGTTCTTGGATCATAGCCGTACATCGCGTTGGCACTGGCAACGAACATCTGGAAC
>JBAXMA010000252.1:0-5449 GCA_037134535.1 bacterium | reverse complement strand
ACGCCACCGACACCGCTATTCAGAGTGCTGTGAAGGATGCCGTCAGGGCGGCTGGTATCACAAAACCGGCTTCTTGCCATACGATGCGCCACAGCTTCGCGACGGCCATGCTATTGAATAATGTGGATATTCGCCAGATTCAGAGCTATCTCGGGCATTCGAAGGTCGAGACAACAATGATTTATACGCACGTCATCAAGGATATGCGTAATCCGGCGACCAGTCCGCTTGACTTGCTAGCGGATCGTTCTGCGACGTAGCTGTGACTTCGAGAGTTCATGCCGTATTTTATTGCCTCATATTTCAAGTTCTGTATAAGTGATCGTGCATTGAGCAATCCGGTTCTATGAAGGTAATTTGACGGGATAAAACGACAGGGAGGGCGGCATGAATTTTAAAGGCGGAATGGTGATCGGTGTGGTCGGTGTTCTGGTGGGTCTGGCCTCAACGAGTGTTGGTCAGGTGAGCGAGAAGCAGGATTGGCCGCAGTTCCGTGGTCCGAACCGCGACGGTATCTCAAAGGAAACTGCGTGGAATCCCAAGGCGCTGGAGGGCGGAGCAAAGGTACTCTGGAAGGCCAGTGTCGGTGCCGGCTGGTCGAGTATGTCCATCTGCGGTGACAAAGTGTTCGTGATGGGCTGGAAAGACGATCAGGACACTGTTTATGCCTTGAATGTCAAGGATGGGAAAGAGGCGTGGAAGTATTCGTATCCCTGCCCGAAGTGTTCCTACGAGGGCCCGAGAGCCACTCCGGTCACGGACGGGAAAGTTGTCTACTCTCTAAGCCATGCAGGAGACCTGTTCTGTCTGGCTATCAAGGATGGCGCTGTGGTCTGGAAGAAAAACATCGTTTCGGAATTCGGTGCGCAACTCCCGAAGTGGAATCTTGCCGGCTCTCCGGTGATCCAGGGCGATCTTCTGCTCCTTAATGCGGGAGAATCCGGAATGGCGTTGAACAGGACGACTGGTGAGAAAGTCTGGACCAGCGGCGGCGGCCCGGGCGGATATTCGGCGCCAGTTGTGTTCAAGGCCGATGGCAAGGACTGCGTGGCCATTTTCAGTGCAAAGGCTGTCTATGGCGTGGAATTTGCGACAGGTAAGAAGCTCTGGTCCAGCGTTTGGGAGACTAAGTATGACGTCAATGCGGCTGACCCGATCTACTCCGATGGTAAGGTCTTTATCTCGTCGGGATATGACCGTGGCTGCGCTCTGATAGATGTCAAAGGAGATCAGTCAAAGGTGATTTGGACCCACAAGGACATGCGCAACCATTTCAGCAGTTCAGTTCTCATCGATGGCCATTTGTACGGCATAGATGGTAATGCCGGGAACGGCTCGCTGAAGTGTCTGGAATTTGCAACAGGAAAAGAAAAATGGAGTAAGCCGATGGGTTTCGGCGGGCTGATTGCGGCTGGTGACAAGCTCATCGTTCTCAACGAGAGCGGCGATCTTTTCATTGGCAAGTTTTCGCCGGCCGGTTTTGAGGAACTTTCATCAGCCAAGGGCATTCTTGGCAAGCTTTGCTGGACGGCTCCTGTTCTGTGCCGTGGTGTAGTGTACTGCCGCAATAGTAAGGGTGATATCGTCGCCATCGACGTCAGCAAGTAGGCGGTGCCCATCAGAAATCAGGAAACGGCATGAAAGAGCGCATCACTGTGCTGGCGGTACTTCTTGCCGGGATTATGCTCGCGGCGGTCGCTGTCACCTTGTGGCGGCAATCAGCTGACGACGTCTCTATCACGAAACGCATTCCCCTTGAGCAGGAGCTTGCCGACTTCTCCGTTTCCGCCACAAATCTTGAAGAACTTGTCCGCATTGGCGAGGGTTTCACGAAATTCGCCGGCATACCATCATCCGCTGGCGGTGAATGGCCATGCTTCCGTGGTATCAATCATGACAACATTGCCGTCGGCGGGCCCGCGCTGGCCGATTCCTGGCCGGTTGGCGGGCCGCCGGTTCTGTGGTCGGTTGAGCTTGGTGAAGGATACGCGGGTCCAGTGGTAATGAACGGGTGCGTCTACCTGCTTGACTACGACGGCAAGGAGAATGCCGACGCCCTTCGCTGTTTCTCAATGGATGATGGCCGGGAGGTCTGGCGGCGCTGGTACAAGGTTCATATCAAGCGAAACCACGGCATGTCGCGCACGGTTCCGGCAGTCACCGGCAGGTATGTTGTAACCATCGGTCCGCGCTGTCAGGTTATGTGTGTCGATTCGAAGACCGGCGACTTCCGGTGGGGCATAGACCTTGAGAGAGAATGGGGGACGACTGTGCCCATGTGGTATGCGGGCGAGTGTCCGTTGATCGACGGCGATCAGGTTGTGATTGCTGTCGGCGGTAAGGCGCTCATGATCGGGTTGGATCTGGAGACCGGCAAGGTGCTTTGGCAGACGCCCAACCCCCGAAAATGGCAGATGTCGCATTCAACTGTTACGCCGATGGAGTTGAACGGCAGGAAAATGTACGTCTACTGCGCCCTTGGCGGCATAGCCGGCGTGTCAGCGGAGAATGTGGATCGCGGCACAGTGCTGTGGGAGACGACGGAGTGGAACCATCAGGTTGTTGCCCCGGCCCCGGTTTCATTGGGTGACGGGCGGATATTTGTGACGGCCGGATATGGTGAAGGAAGCGCGATGTTCAAGGTGACACAGGAATCCGGAACCTATTCCGTGAAGCAGTCGCTTCGTCTGGATAAGAAGATCTTCGCCTGCGAACAGCATACGCCTGTGTTCTATAAGGGATATCTGTATTCGGTCCTGCCGGCTGATGCCGGCGCTGTGAAGAAGCAGGCGGTCTGTATGAATACGGATGGCAAAGTAATGTGGACCAGCGGCTCTGTCGACCGGTTCGGACTAGGCCCGTTCATGGTTGCCGATAACAAGCTTCTCATCCTTGAAGACAACGGAACACTGACGATGGCCAGGGCTTCCGAACAGGGCTACGAGAAACTGGCTCAGGCAAAAGTGCTGGAGGGCAAAGAAGCGTGGGCACCGATGGCCCTGGCGAGCGGCCTTCTGCTGGTCAGAGATTACGGCAGAATGAAGTGCCTGGACTTGAGGGCGAAATAGAGTCGATCGGACAGATTGAGTCATGTAGGGGCGCAGCTTGCTGAGCCCGCCTGAACAGTGACAGAAAGGGAGCATTTATGAAGAAAGTGTTTTCACTGACAATAGTAGCAGTAGTTACGGCAGTGATCGTCTTGTGTTTGCGCTATCAGCCGGGTCGAGCAACTGACAACTGCTCCACTCCAACCGAATGCCGGTATGATCTCAGCAAGCTGAAGAAGACAGATACGACCCTGCTGATCAAGGCCGGAATAAGCTACATCACGACGACAATGTCGAACCTGACGGCGATTGCTGTTGATGGCATCAATATTGTCATAGGCAGCCGGACCGGGGTCCAGATTCTTGATGCCGGCGGATCACGAGTGGTGGACTTCAGTGTAGCAGCTCCGGTCAACTGTCTTGCTGTTGCGCCGGGCGGTGACATCCTTGTCGGACTGAATGACCATATCGAGGTCTACGGGCAGGATGGCACGAAGAAGGCCGAGTGGAGTAAACCGGATTTGAAAACAGACTTCACGTCAATTGCGGTCTCGTCAAATTTTGTTTATGCGGCTGATTGCGTTAACCGCATTATATGGCGATTCACCCTCTCCGGTGAACTCCTGGGTCGGATTGGTGAAAAGGACAATGGTCGCAGGAAGAATGGCTTTGTAGTGCCCAGTGCGTTCTTTGATGTGGCCGTCGCGGCTGATGGATCGTTGTGGGTGGCAAATCCCGGAGAGCATCGGCTTGAGCATTTTACGGCTGACGGCAAGTTCCTGGCCTGCTGGGGCAAGGCAGCACTGGAAGCTGACGGATTCTGCGGATGCTGCAATCCGTCCAATATTGCGATCGCGCCCGACGGTTCCTTTGTGACCAGTGAGAAACACATTGTGCGGGTGAAAAGTTACGATGCGACCGGCGCATTCAATGGAATTATCTGCGGTCAGGAAGAATGGGAGAAGGAAGCAGTTGGCCTGGATCTGGCTGTGGATTCCAAAGGACGGATTCTGGTGCTTGATCCGCAGGCTGATGTTGTGAGGGTGTATGCAAGAAAGTAGCGGGAGAGTTGCAGGTGTTCAGGTTTCAGTTTTCAGGGCAGACCTCCTGAACACTGAACACCGAACACTGACACCATGACAATGCAAAGCAATAAAACAGCGACTGGACAGCCACCGAACAGGCGCGACTTCATGCGCAGTGCGTTGCGCGGTGTGCTGCTTGCCGGTCTGGCATGTCTTGGCGGGGCAGCATTCCTGCGCCGACGCTGCGCATTGCCAGGCGGGGCAGACGATGGCAGGGCATGTGGCAGTTGCCCTGATCTTTCCCGTTGCAAACTGCCTCCCGGGGTTGCTGCACGCCCGGTGGTTGCACGGCGAACGGTTTGGCAGCTGGATCCGGCCAAATGTATCCAGTGCGGACGGTGTGCTACTAACTGCGTTCTCGCTAACTCCGCAGTAAAGTGCGTTCACCGTTTTGAGATGTGCGGGTTCTGCAAACTGTGTTTTGGATTTTTCCAGCCGGGTACTCCGATTCTCAGTAGTGCTGCCGAGAATCAAATATGCCCGACCGGGGCGATAAGAAGAAAATACATCGAGTCGCCGTTCTACGAATACACAATCGACGAACCCATGTGCATCGGGTGCGGGCGATGCGTGAAAACCTGCAGCGCGTTCGGGAACGGATCGCTTGTCCTTCAGGTGCGTCATGACAGGTGCGTCAACTGCAACGAATGCTCCATAGCGCGCCACTGTCCGGCCGGTGCATATACCCGTGTGCCGTCCGATGATCCATACCTCTCCAAACCGGGACAACCCACGGGAGTCCAATCGTGAGCCTTGTCCAGGAAGCCGAGCGACTCTTGCAGCATCCGAATGCACCTTGGAACCCTGATACTGGAGGGCGCGGTGCCACCCGCGCCGCGCCACCGGAACGCCACTATCCCGCACATCCTCCGAATCTCGAGCGTCACAATCAACCGGTTATTGTGTTTCTTACTGTCTGTGTTCATGAGCATAAACCAATTTGTGCCTCCGTCGAGTTTCACGATCTTCTTGTCAAGGCATGGAGGGCGTCCAGTCAATGGTGCGTGGGCAAGTACATGATAATGCCTGACCATGTTCATCTTTTCTGCTCTCCAGCTGTGGGTGATGCCGAGAATGTTCGCGATTGGGCGGCGTACTGGAAAGGCTTGGTTGCGCGAGCGCTTCTGGGGAGAGGACCTTTGGCTTCTTCAGTGACCGGCGCGGGTGGCACCGCGCCCTCCCGCAACAGGGCCGATGAAACCTCAGTTACCGGCGCGGGTGGCACCGCGCCCTCCCGCAACAGGGCTGATGAAACCTCAGTTACCGGCGCGGGTGGCACCGCGCCCTCCCGCAACAGGGCCGATGAAACCTCAGTTA
>JBAXMA010000251.1:0-5455 GCA_037134535.1 bacterium | reverse complement strand
CTTGGAATCTCTGGCTATTTGTGGCAAGTCTGACGGGTATACGGCTGCTGCTGGCTCCGTCGTTCCTTGCACGCTTTGTGCTCAGTCGTGATGTCTGTGCCGGATTGCGGACAGCATGGGGAACCGTCACTGTGATCTGTCTCATAGCAGCGGCACTGGCGCTGGCGCCGGTTTTTCTTTCGCTGGACAATCTTGCGCGGATGGTCTCGGGTACGGTTTGGGATTGCCTTAGTGCTGTTGCTGCCGCGTTCGCAGTTCTGTGGGTGATCGAACTGTTGCTGCGTCGGGCCGGCGTTCAGGGCCGTCTTCTCGCCTTTTTCAATTACGTGCTTCGCGCCGTAATTATTGCCTGCGTTTTTGTATCTGTCGGCTTTTTCTGGTGGGGGCTGGCTAACGATGTTGTCTTGTCTCCGGATGCACCAGACTTCATTAGACAAGCAGTAGACGCACTGGCTGCATCCTGGTCGGTCTTCCTGCGGGGGTGGGGCTACGATCTTGGCAGTGGCATGACTGCCGGACGGCTTGTCTGGGGCCTTATGTGTTTCATTGCCTCATTCTGGGTCGCGTCAATTACAAAGAAATTGTTCAATGATCATCTGCTGTCGCGAACACCGATGGACGAAACGACACGCCTTACATTCTCTACAGTGCTGGGCTACATGATTGTTGTGACCGGTTTTCTTGTCGGTTTGAATGTTGCGGGTTCCTCCCTGAAAAACCTCGCTCTGTTAGCCGGAGCGATAACGGTGGGACTCGGGTTCGGGCTGCAGAATGTGGTCAATAACTTTGTGAGCAGCCTGATGATCCATTTCAGCAGGACTATCCGGGTGGGAGATTACATTGAAGTTGCGGGCAGTCGTGGAAAGGTGGCAGACATCGGTTTCCGCAACACGAGGATAACCACGGATGACGGCGTAACTGTGCTCGTACCGAATGGTGCTTTTGTCGGAGGCAATATCGTTAACTGGACAAATCCACGGCGGCAGACGCGACTGCATGTGCCAGTTACCGTGCTGCGACAGGCCGATACGGCTGTGGTTATGCGTCTTCTTGTTGACATAGCCGCCGCACATAAAGCGATACTGCAGACCCCGCATCCTGCAGTTGAGATCAAGTCAGTTACTGTCGACAAGATCGGGATGGATCTACTGGCTTGGACCGGCACCCCTGAAGCCATATCAGGGACGATCGGCGACCTGAGCCTTGAGATAGATAAGACATTGCGGGAGAAGAATTTACTGGCGTGAGATAAAGTTCTGATACGAAAGGAGAATATTGATGAGAGCAGGTGCTTCGATTCGCTGTGCAGGTTTCGTCTGTTTGGTTTTGACCGTTTGTTCGGTTGTATTGTCTGTGCAAGTCAGGGCTGAGACTTTTGCTGACCTCACGAAAGACGGTAATGCCGCCAGGATGGTCAAGGAGCATGAGGTGCTGCTCCACACGTTCAACCTCGGACCGACAGGCATGCGCGGCTGGATCTACAGCGATTTCGGTTCAACCGAGGTGGCGCGCCAGATTCTCGTTACACTTGTCGAGGATAAGTCACCAGCAGCCGGTCTGATTGAGGTAGGCGATGCCATCCTCGGCATTGACGGTAAACTCTTTGATCGTGATGTCCGTATGTCGTTCGCGGCCGGGATAGCGGCAGCCGAGAGCGAGAAGCAAAAGGGAGTCTTCAAGCTCCTTGTTTGGCGCAATGGCAAAGAGCTGCAGGTTGACCTCAAGCTCCGGGTGATGGGCACTTACAGCGATACCGCGCCTTATGACTGTCCCAAGTCTTCTAAGATTTTCGATGAGGGCTGCGCATACATTGTGAAGCACAATGACTGGGGCCGATTTTCTCTTGAAGGCCTGGTGCTGCTCGGTTCAGGCAGGAAAGAATACGAGGATATTGTAAAGAAGCAGGTGGGTAATACTGCCACCTCTGCTGAGACGATTGACTTCATTAAGAAGGTGGAAGAATCCGGCGATCCCATGGGAAGCGCCTGGAATGCTGGCTATGGCACGCTGTTCTGGCTGGAGTACTACATGGCTACAGGCGATAAGAAGTTCCTGCCTTACATCCGTGCGCTCGCCATCAACACTGCACGGGGGCAGGGGATGTGGGGCACGTATGGTCACGGTTTCTCGCTCCGGAAGGCCAATGGCGAACTTCATGGCATCATTCCCCCCTACGGTGCGCTGAACCAGTCCGGCATGGGCTGTTTCCTGGCCATGGTCATGGCCCGGAAGGCCGGAGTAAAGCATCCGGAACTGGACGCAGCGCTTGAACGCTCAAACAAGTTCTTCGGCTATTATACTGGCAAGGGGACCATTCCCTATGGCGAGCATCGGCCGGAGGTCTGGAAGTCCAACGACAACAATGGCGGCAGTGGGCTGGCAGCCAATGCGTTCGCACTTCAGGGCAATCGTCGTGAGGATGCGAGGTTCTGGGCCAAGATGATGACTGCGGCCTATAAGAGTCTCGAGCATGGGCATGCGGGACCGTTTTTTAGCTATCTCTGGGGAACTCCCGGTGCTGCCGTCGGCGGCCCGAAAGCTGCCGCAGCATATTTCAAGCAGATCGCCTGGCACTTTGACCTTGAGCGGCGATGGGACGGTGGATTTGCCTATACCTACACGAGTGGCGCGTTTCTGGACTGGAGCAGAGATAACCGCGGCATCTCGCCCTCAGGTGCTTATCTTCTGACTTATGCTCTCCCCATGAGACGGCTCTGTATCACTGGCAGGGATCCCGACAAGAAGTTGTGGCTGGACGACAAAGAAGTCGCCGAGGCAATCGAGTCTGGCAAGTTCAACTTCGAAGCGAAGACCATTGATGAGCTTTTGAAACTGCTTGGTAACTGGTCGCCTGCGGTGCGCCTGACAGCAGCTGTCGAGCTTGCCGGACGCAAGGACGATGTGTTCGCCCGGGTTGTTAAACTGGCTGAAGGTGGAGATGTCAATGCCTGCGTCGGCGCCTGTAATGCCCTGGGTGCGCTTAAGGATCGCGCTGTCCCGGCCCTGCCACTGCTGATCAGGCTGCTGGACCACAAAGACCAGTGGGTGCGCGTACAGGCCGCGGAAGCACTGAAGACAATGGGTGATGCTGCGAGGCCGGCTATACCGGCGATGCTTAAGGCTGTTGCCGTGACGGACGAGCATGACCCGCTGCGCTTCGGACAGGGTTCTCTCTGCTATGCCTTATTCTATCCGGGTGGCAACGTTGCCGGCAGTCCGGGCCTGCTTGCCAAGTCGATTGAAGGCGTCGACAAAAGCCTGCTTTATCCGGCGATCAAGGCGGTATCCATTCATCCCGACGGGCATGCGCGTGGCTGCCTGAGGTCCACATACGAACTGCTGACGTTGGATGACGTCAAGGCACTTATGCCGGAGATCGTCGCGTCAATCAGGGATACGGCTCCATGCAATACGATGTTCTCAAAAGGGGCCATGCTGGCCGGTTGCAAAATGCTGGCCAGACTTCATGTTGAGGAGGGGATTCCGTTGTCGATTGAGCTGCTGAATAACTACACATTTCACGGTGAAGGATATGTTGCTGAATATATCGGTAAAGTAATGAAAACGTATGGCGGCTCGGTAAAGACGGTCCTTCCGGACTGGAAGAAGAAACTTGAGCCGAAGATTGCCAGGGAAGTGATCGAGGGCATAGAGAGCGACCAGAATCCGGCGGCGCTTGTGAGCCTGAAAGAGTTTATGAAGAAGAAGTAAGCCGTCGACTGCGGGGTGTGACACAGACGGATCACGACGAGTCTAGCCTCGATATCACGCCACCATCATATCATCAGTCTGACAACGAAAGGTCCATTAATGAACAGGCGTGCATTCCTGAAGAATGCCAGCGCGGCGGCGTTGGTACTAGGGTTGGGCGGCTGCCTTAAAACGTCACCTGCGTTAGGCGGAGGGCGACGCGCGGCCAGGCCGAACATCATCCTTTGCATGACCGATGACCAGGGCTGGGGCGATGTCGGCTACAACGGGTTGACGCAGATCAAGACACCGGCACTTGATGCCATGGCTGCAGGAGGCCTTCGGCTGGACCGCTTCTATTCCGCGCATCCGAGCTGTACACCCCCTCGGGCCAGTGTCCTGACTGGGCGCCACCCGAACCGCATGGGCGCTTTTTGGCCCGGTATGCCGCTGCGCAAGCAGGAAATGACTATCGCTCAGGCCGTAAAGAGGGCCGGTTACACTACCGCGCACTTCGGGAAGTGGCATATGAGCGGTGGGGCGCCTGGCAAAGGGCGGCCGCTTGAATCTTCTGATCCGCTTCATCCCGGGCAATTTGGTTTCGATGAGTGGTTCACAGTCTCCAACTGGTTCGATACTGACTGGACATTCAGTCGTAATGGGAAGCCTGTGAAAGTAACAGGCGATGGCTCCGATGCCATTGTTTCCGAGGCGCTAAAGTTCATCGACAAGAATGCGAAAGAAGATAAACCGTTCCTTGCTTTGATCTGGTTCGGCAGTCCGCACGTTCCGCTCAAGCCCACCGCAGAGGATCTCAAAGCGGCAGGTGGTTCGGCATATTACGGTGAGATGGTGGGTGTTGATCGCGCTATGGGCACATTGCGCAGTGGCTTGCGCAAGCTTGGCGTTTCCGATAACACAATGCTCTGGTTCAATAGCGATAACGGGGCATGGGTAGAGGATGGTGCCGCGCCTGATGCATATGGATCAAATGGTTCTTTCCATGGTCACAAAGGAGAACTGTGGGAAGGTGGAGTTCGTGTTCCTGGACTGATCGAATGGCCATCGCGAATCAGGCAGCCATGGGCAACGTCTGTACCCGTCTCCACCAGTGATATCTATCCTACCATTGTTGATCTGCTGAAAATCAATATTCCCGATCAGGTCCTGCCTATTGACGGTGTCAGCATCATGCCGCTTATCGACGGACAGATGAAGGTGCGGCCGAAGCCGATGGGATTCTGGTCTTATGACGACAAGTGCGGAAAATGTGTCGCAGATGCCGGCCCGTCGGCATGGACCGATAACCGATACAAGCTTATCAAGCACTCGCCGGAGAAGATTGAGCTTTATGATCTCCTGTCCGACCCGCAGGAGAAGACCGACCTGGCCGGAAAGTACCCTGAATTAGTTGCCCGCATGAGATCCGAGCTGGAGGTATGGCTGCAGTCGGTGACGCGAAGCTATGGCGGGGCTGACTATAAGAGGTAGATGTTCTTGACACTGAACAACTAACACTGAACACTGAATAAATCTTAACTATTTAAGGGTATGATCAGCGACAATGAAAGGGCCACGATGAATAGACGTGAGTTTCTTAAGAACACCGGCGCTGCTGCGCTTGCTTTTGGATTGGGAGGCTGCATGAAGTCATCACTTGCAGCCGGTGGCAGTGCTACAAGACCTAATATCATTCTCTGCATGACTGATGATCAGGGCTGGTGGGATACGAGCTACTACGGCCTGAAGAAGATCAAGACTCCTG
>JBAXMA010000250.1:0-5468 GCA_037134535.1 bacterium | reverse complement strand
CTTCCTCGTCCTTGGACACGGTCATGAACGTGCGGATAATGCCGGTCACGGTGCCGAGCAGTCCCAGAAGCGGAGCAACGCTGGCAATAGATGACAGCACCCGATTGTTGCGCTGAAGACTGGCAACTTCCTTCGCAGCTGCGTCTTCACCTGCTTTTTCTATCTCCAATATGGGCCGGTCAGACCGGCAGAGGCAGGCCGTTGCAATGCGTGCAAGCGGGTTGTCCTGACTCTGCATTCGTTCGAGCAGCGCCAGGGTTCCCATGGTTCCAGTGCCAGTCCCGGCACGAATTGCTTCCGCCGTCTCCAGCGGCGAGACCTTGCAGCGGCGCAGGTTGATTGCTCGTTCGATGGTGAAGGCGATCATGAGAATGCTGCAGAGGTAGAGCGGATACATGATCGGTCCGCCTTTCTGCAACAGCTCGAGAAAAGTCGGGTTAGCCGTAGAATCACCCGGTCCTATGGCGTTGTGTACCTGCCCCGTGCTGGCACGGGCGGTCATTACCGTTGCGGCGGATGCGCCCATGGTGAAGATGATCATCAATCCGGTGCAGAATGCCGGAATCAAACACTGCTTGAACATATTATCCCTTTCGCTATTTCGTTCCCAGCCGTTCAGCAGCTGGTTTTGCCCACTTGGTGTTGCCGTAATCCTTTACAATATCGCCATAAATCGCCTTCGCTTGTGCGGTATCCCCGAGAGCATCACTGCACTTCGCACTCTCAAACTTTGCCGCCGCAACCCATTCACTATGCTCGTGATACAAAGCCTCGACACGCAGATACGCCACAATAGCCGCCTTCATGTCGTTCTTTGCCTGGATGGACTGTCCGATATAGAACTGCGCTTCCGCACCGGTTTCCGTCTTTGTCCGTTTCGCGACCTCCTGGAAGCACTCAATAGCGTCGTCATACTTCTTCATGCTGAACTTAGCCTTGCCGAGAAGGAAATTCGCCTGCGCAAGGACACGGTCATCCTTGTTCTTGCGGATCAGTGCCTCAAGCGGCTCGATGGTTTCGGAATGCTTGTCGAGGATAATAAGGCAGTTTGCCAACCCCATGTATGCGTCGGGCAGGAATTCAAATGACGCGAACTTGCTGTCGCCGGTGAGCGTACGGAACCGCTCGGCGGCCGCGGCAGGTTGCCCGGCCTTTGCATATGACTGGCCAGCCTGGAAAACAGAATCTGCAAGAAGTTCAGTATCAGGGAATTCCTTAATGAGCCTGTCAAAAGCGGCGGCAGCCTTGGGGTATTGCTCTGTCAGCCAGTTGCACCAGCCAATCCGGTAGACAGCCTTGTCAACGAGGCGCTTGTCTTTGACGACCGGGAGGACCTTCTCATAGAGGGTGCACGCCTCAGTCAGACGCTGATCGCGTTGTTTGGGCGTCTCTTTCGCGTCCTGTTTACCCTTGTACATGGCCTCGGCCAGGTAGAAGTAAGCGTCGGCGGCGAGGGGGTCCACGGAATACTTATCTGCCAGATGACGGAATGCCTTGAGCGATTCATCGTCTTTCCCGGCCTGGCGCCATGACCATGCCTCTTCATAGAGAATGCGGGCCTGATCATCGCCTGCCGTGTAGTCATCGGACACGCTCTTGAAGGCGACTGCTGCTTCGGCCCATTTCTGCATCTCCTGCAGACACGTACCAGCGGCAATCAACGAGGTCCTGGCCAGCTCATGTTTCGGGAACGCTGTGAGCAGTGAACGGGACGCCTGCTCTGCCAACTCCCATTTCTTCAATTTGATCAGGCTGCGGGACTTCCTGTAGAGTGCCTGGGCTGTGGATTCGGCCTTCGGAAACTTGCCGGCCATTTCGCCGAACGCTTTCGCAGCTTCCTCCCATTTTTCCTGATCGTACAGACAGAGGCCGATCCCCAGCATCGCGTATGGCGTCAGGTCGTCGTCCTTGTCGCGGCCGGCCACCAGCGTGTAGCTCTCGATGGCCTTTGAATAGGACTTCTGGTCATAGTAGCACTCGGCAAGCTGGTATCTGACCTGCGACAGCAACTCGCTCTTCGGATACTCCTTCATGAACCTCTCAAGGTCGGCAGCAGCCCGGTCTTTTCTATTCTGCTTCATCTGCGAAACAGCCAGCTTCAAAAGTGCATCATCGCCGAACCGGCTGTGGTCCCTGGCATCGATATACCCGCTCAGCGCCTTGACCGCATTGGTGAATTCGCCTGTTTCGAACAAACACGCCCCTTCCAGATACTTCATTTCACCCGCTATTGTTTCGCCTGCGGCGACGGCATCAATCTTGCGCAGTTCGGCGAGGGCATCTTCGTTCCGTTTGCCGTAGCGATGAACCCATGCCATGCGGTAGTGGGCGCGCGCCATGCGGTCGGGAGTCTTGTCGCCCTTCAGAAGGAACTCGGTGTATCGGACTGCGGCGTTGTCATAGCGCTTGAGCAGGAATCGATTCTCGCCACTCAGGAACATCGCCTGCGGCGCCAGTTCGTTCTTTCCGTACTTGCCAAGAAAGATGCCGCAGAGATCGTCAGACTCGGTGTATTTGTCAGAGCGATGAAGCGCCGTGCAGGCAGAATACAGGGCGCGCGGTGCCTGCTCGGATTTCTCGAAGTCCCTGGCGTACTTCTGAAAAGCCTCGGCGGCTGGCCCGAATTTATTCTGTGCCAGCCTGGCATCGGCAAGGCCCAGCAGCATGTCGCCGCTCAATGGCGATTCAGGATATACTGCAACAACATCGGCAAAAGCCTGCTCAGCCTTCACGTTATCGCCCAGCTTGACAAGACTCATTCCGATCCAATAGGCGGCCTCATCCGCAGCCTCGCTTTTCTCTTTTGTCATTGTTTCAAGACGTTCGATGGCACCTTTGTAGTCACCGGCTTCGAACAGGAACGTCCCGGAATACAGCCGGGCTTTCGGTGCCTGCTGATTTTTCGGGAAACGCCCTGCCATCTGTGCAAAAGCCGAGGCGGCGTCTTTCAGTTTGCCGGCCTTGTAAAGCGCCAGGCCCCGTTCAAAACCTGCAGAAGCAGCGAATTCACCAGCGCCGGCTGCCAGCGATTCGTACCGGTCTGCAGCCTTGGCGAACAACTCCTGCCGGTAGTATGACTGCGCCAGACGAAATGAAGTTTCATCCTTCAGTGTGCTGTCGGAGTACCTGGACAGGAAATGCTCAAACGATTTCTGGGCGTCGGCAAAGCTATTCTGGTTGAACTGGGCCAGTGCGTAGTAGAAAGCGCTCCGCTCCACCAGACTGAGGAATGCGTCGCCCGCCTTGATCCCCGCGGTATCCATCTTCTGAAACATTGCCTTCGTTGCCGGCATCTTTTCGATAGCCGTGCTTCCGGCCGAGTAGTCGTCCATGAAAGTCTTCAAAAGAGCTTCCGCCTCCTTGTTCTTCCCGATACTGATCAGGCAGGCGGCACGCCGGGCCGTTGCCCAGTCGGCAAGATAGTGAGACGGGTACTTGCTGCTGGTCTCTTCGAAAAGGCTGGCGGCATCCGCAAACCTGTTCAGCGCCGCATAGGTCTGCCCGAGCTGGAAGCAGAGTTCGGCGCCCTGCGAGAAATCCTTCTTCTCAGCACGAACCTTCTCGTACTCCCCGGCTGCTTCCTGAAATTTGTCCGTATGAAAGAGTGCCTGAGCGAGACCGAACCGCGAGTCCGCCGCTCTTTCGTGGCCGGGATAGTTCTGCAGGAAGTTTCTGTAGGATTCGGCCGCAACCGGATACTTGCCGGTATTGTACAGCCACACGGCAAAATTGTAGTCGTCAATCGCCTTGTTATCCGGCTTCTCCTTTTCAGCGAAAGACGCTATCGCGACGGCGCACGATATGGCGAAGGCAACGAGAAGTATCTTGTGGCAACCCGATTTCATGAATGAACAGCCCCCTTATTTCTCAATTGTAGATAGTCAATTGTAGATAGCACAGAACCGTGCAACGCGGGACAATACTTGAAACCAAACCCGGACGCAAGATACTCCGATCACAGATACTCCGATCACATCTGCGTGCATGCTTGCATTTCCGTCTCTTTTCTGACACCTTTTCAACATGTGGACGCAAGTCGTGCCTGTCTGCAATGACTGTGTGAACTGACGAATAGTGATTTCTTATCGATTCGAGCCGTATTCTCTCAGGAAAGGAACAGCATATGAAGTTCATCGTCTTGGGATTGAGTGTCATGTTCCTGCTGGGGATGGTGACAAGTGCAAGCGCTGGTCTGTGTGCGAAGTGCATCGACCAGATGTATATCCAGAACATCGGTGTCTGCACAAAGTGCGGAGGGAGTACCTCCAGCGGGGCATTCAAACTTTGCCTCAAATGCAGCGGAAACCTTCATAAGTGCCAGAACTGCATGGCAGAGTTGGGCCCTGCCGCCGGCACGGTTATTGACAAAGCCAAGGTTAAGGACGGAGTGCCCTTGACTAATGCTCTGGAACTTTCTGCCGAGCACTCTGGCAGGACGATCACCGTCGCAACGGGCCAGGACATTGTCATTCGCCTGAAGGGCAACCCGACCACTGGGTATAGCTGGAAGGTTGGCGAGATCACTGGCGATACCATCACGTCGCAAGGTGAACCAACTTACGTGGCAGATGCACCGCATCGAAAAGTGGTGGGAGCAGGCAGCACCTTTGTCTGCAAGTTACTGGCAAACAAAACAGGAACATCAACCGTAAGGCTCGTGTATGTCCGGCCCTGGGAAAAAGATACACCACCTGTGCAGACCTTTACGGTCACGATCGAAGTCAAAGAGAAGTAACTATCGGCACAATTTCCCGCCCATCCTCAGCGCCATTCGAGTCAGACTCTGTAGATCCGAAGCTTTTTGAAGCCAAAGACGAAGGTCACGACCTCGTGGTCTGCAAAGGTGCAGCCGATATGTTCACGAAACCAGGGCATGCAATCTTCGGCGATGGGCCGTCCGACTTTGCTGGATCGGACGCCAAGAAACCTTGAAAGTTGCTTGAATCGTAGAGGGGAGACAGCTCTGCCCCGAAAAATATTCGAAATCGACTTGCTCCGGCAATGCCGTTGCTATTTATTCAGAGTGACGCGTTCGTCACGGAGCCTGATCCACGAGGATCCCAAGATCAATCCACTGGCCGCGGCCACCCTCGTGTGAATGTACTGCGATGGTGTTCGCGCCTTTCTTGAGCGCCTTTTTCAACTCCTCGGTCACCAGAATCAGGTAGTAGCCCCTGGATCCTCGCACGCCGACGATCTTCTCGCCGTTGACATAAATGTCCGTGTTGTCGTTGTGGCGGATGACCAATCCGCCGTTCTTTAAGCCGCCGCCGTCGTACTCGAAGGTCTGCCGGAAGTAAATCTCCGGGGTGTTCCACGCCGTCCGCGTGCCGTTGCCATGACCGAACGGTGCCAGGCCGGACTTCCAGCCGTTGTCATCGAAGCCTTCCTTCATCCAGTCGTCCGCGGGCTTCTCCGTAAGATACTTGTAGGGCGTGCTGAGTTTTCCGTCGGGCATCGCGCCGACA
>JBAXMA010000249.1:0-5481 GCA_037134535.1 bacterium | reverse complement strand
CCTATTGCACCATCCCAGATCCATTCGCAGATCAGTCGCAGCCCTTCCTGAGAGTGACCCTGAATTCCCATCTGCGTAACGACACCGGCGTCCCGTGCGCACATGGTCAACATGCGTGCCTCATGAATGTCATGCGTAAGTGGTTTCTGGCAATACACATGCTTGCCGAGTTGCATCGCCGCCATACTGATAACCGCATGGGTGTGATCGGGAGTCGCTATCACCACAGCATCAATGTCTTTCTGCTTCTCAAGCATCACGCGGTAATCACTGTAGCGTTTGGCTCCTGGATAGGTTGCGAAGGTTTTGGCCGCATATGTATGGTCAACATCACACAGCGCAACAATGTTTTCCTGTGCGCAACTGGCAAGATTGCCCGCACCCATCCCGCCAATACCGATCCCGGCTATATTCAGTTTCTCACTAGCCGCCAACTTCCTGACATCACCCATCACGCTTCGTGGCAGTACACTGAAGACTCCAGTAGCAGCCGTCGCGGCAAGGAATTGACGTCGACTGATAAGATTATGAAACATCAGAAGCCTCCTGCTATAGAAAATGTCGCAACAAAAGAGTATTGAACAGGATTACATAATATTCAAGATCTTGCTCACGACAAACACCTGCCCACATTCCAGTACTGCCTTCCAATCTTCAAGAGGCATGGGATTGGATGCTTTAACCTGGACTGGTCGCGTCAAGAGCCAGACTCACTTCAACTGGGCGACTGTTAAAGGAATCGGTGAGGTCATAGTACGAGGAGCTAGACTTCATCAGGGGCATCACGCGTTAATCAACTTAGCGCTTTGCCCCTGGATGAACAGAAATTGCCTATTGCCACGTGAGCCAACTCATGCTCATGTCATAATTGCCGGCGTATGAATTCACCTTCATCTTGCCGTAGCGACCGCCATCAGTCTTAAAACCAACGACAGTACCGGCAGGCAAATCGCCAACATTGAGGGCACTTACTCCGAGACTCAGGCCACTGACCTGCTCATAGGTGACGTTATCGAAGTCAACGACACCGACAATGTCTATGGTGGCCCCGTTGACAGGCCTCAGTTCACTGTCCGTTAAGGTCATGCGTCTCCAGAACACATCGGCTGTGTTACCAGCAGGTACCACGGTAGTACCGCCTGAACCGGCATCTAAGTCAAATTCATAGGTTCCCATGATTGTGGCATCGCCGACGGAATGCACCGCATGCGGTATCTCATTTGTAACTATAGGTATGTCAATAACTGCGGTACTGTCTCCTTCACTGCATCCGGAGCACACAAACGCCGAGACTACGATCCCCATCATTCCGAGACCTAACAACTTTGTTGTCATAAACATTCTCCTTTGTTTTAGCTGCGATAAAAACGTATCTATCACTTACAAATCACAACTGTCAACATTTGCCATTGCGATTGAAACTGCACTCTGCTCTCTCACACGCCCCAGTCCGCCAGGACAGCATCGCGGAACCCGTCATTTACTAGTCTCGATCGTCACCGCCGAAAATGCCAGTGCAGCTATTCCGTTACTGCCATAGAGCAGCTTATCCGGTTTGCCGTCCCAGTGCTTGCCCGACAAATAGGAGACTGTCCTGGCCACTGACGGTGCTGTCAGCTGGAGGGTGATAATGTTACCAGACGCCTTGCCAGAGCTTATCGGCGCAGCCACTCCGTCAAGAAGCAGCCAGGTTTTGCAGACATCGTTCCAGTCCATGGACTGACCGAAATCAAGTGCGATCCCATTCTTTGCGGCGCCGGTAAACCACGCTCGCCGGAGATTCGGAGCGGTAACAGCCTCAACCGTAGTCTGCCCATAATTATCCTGCTCGACGAGGGGACTGATCAATTTTGCGATCTGCGCGTAACCCTCCATATCGAAGTGACAAAGGCCACGGCCGCTAGTCCCGCTGACTACTCCAAGCGTGGACATAACTCGCATGTTTGAATAAAAGAACTGCAGGCCTCTCTGCGCCTCAAGCAGCATATCACCGGATATGGTTCCTCCCATGTTGCATCCGCTAGGCCAGATCTGAAACACGTAATAGTGCAGGATATTGGGGTAGTCACGCTTCCATGCAGCTGACATGTCTATGAAGTATTGCTGGTACGATTTCCAATTGTAGTCGCCGGTCGGCGCACCGCTGCCCTGGTCATTCTCGCCCTGATGCCACAGGACACCGCGAATGCCATGTGTCAGTTTTGCTGCAGTCACACGCGTGAGCAGGCTGCCATATATCTTGTAGGGGTTCTGATAGAATCCACCGCTTGTATCAAAGCGGTTGGCGGGATTAGGCTGGTGCTGGAAGATGGGGGTACCGCCATAGGCTCCGTTGATGATGCAAATCGGCATCTTGTGCCTGGCAAGCAGATTGCTGGCAAGGACCATTCCCCAGGTGCCAATCTGGCCGTTACCGTATTCCGGAGTGCCCCACTTGTGTGTTCGCACTGCCGTCTCCCACCCGCCTCTGGCGGATCCATCATGCTGGTTGCCGAAACTGCGAATCCACTCACTGGTGTAATAATCGGATTCAGGCGGCATGCCATTGTTAGGGCCGGTGGCTTCGGCATTAGATTGGCCATCAATGATATATGCATCGCCACAGACAAGATTAGTCACTTTATTGACCAGCGTCTCTTTGCCGCCGTTGATGGTTCCAAACTCGACCTCGTATTTAATCAGACCGGCCTTGAGCTTTGAGCTTAATAGATATGACTTGTCCGCGGCAGGCTTAACCTTCTCGGTCCTGACGAGCTTGCCTGCGGCGTAAACTTTCAAGAAGACCGAGTCAGCGCTATCAGTCAGCGTGCCGTTATAATACAGCGTGCCCTCGTTCTTGTCGTCACGGGCATAGAACTGACCATTCTCAGGCTTTTCGTCCTTGCCGGGCGCACGCTGAACCCATGGATCCTTCTTCGGCTCGGTCACCTTGATTGTGGCCGTCTTGACAACATCCGCGCCACCATTATTCAGTGCCAGCCTGACAAGCATGGTTCCACTGCCCTGCGCCCGATTGAGAATCAGGCCGTCCTGCACTATTTCTTTAATAACGGCGATATTCAATACCGTCCACTTGCATGCCAACTTCCCAGCTCCTTTAGTTTGCATTTCCTTCAGATTGATAACCTGCGGTGTCAGCATGATCTGCTGGCGTCCATCCCAGTTTGCAGGCGCCTTGAGTGCGAAGACTGGCTCAGGAATATCCTCCTTGATTGACACCGGAATATCTGCGCTCTTTATTCCGCCTGAATAGACGGCTTTGAACTGCAGCACACAACCTGTATCTGCCGTAACACGGCCAGCCTCGAACGTGAACGATAAGCAATCCACGGCGGCTATCGTCTCAACGCCATCGCGCTTGATGATCCAATAGACCTTCTGGGAGCCGCCGGCTTGAGCCACAACATTCACTGTACGGCCCTCAAGCACGTTGATCTTCTTAGAAACAGTCAAAAAGTCTGTGCCTGGCGGCACCAGTGACCCGACAAGGGTCTGCATTGGTTTCTGGTTCTCGTACTCTAGCTTCACCCAGTCAGGGGACCGGGCGAGACGTGAAACGCGGACCTCGTCAATATCTCCGGCGAACTGAAAGCTACCCCGCAGGCCACCGATGGTCATGCCGATATCCGGCATCAGTGACATCGCGTTCTTATGATAATTGCTGCCCTCAAGCCTGCCATTCACATACAACCGGCTCATGCCCCCCGTGTAGGTAGCAGCTACATGGTACCACTGGCCAACGACCGGAGTGATGGAAGCACCGCAGCCGCCGGGTCCGTCTGACCACCAGCATAGGCCTGGGGGCGACCCGAAATTTATAACCACTTCATTGCCGTCGCCAGTCTTCCCATTATACCGCGTTGCATACCTGCCCCAGCCGAGGGCAGCAGCGCCAGCTTCCTTTGCCCGTATCCAGCACTCTGACGTAAACGGGCTGTCGCCGTAGGGGAAGTTTGTAATGTGATCGCCTCCGTTGACACCTTTCCCGGCCGACATATGACGCCCCTTCCCGATCATGCCAACGGTCTGGGTTGAACCAGCGTCGACTGGCTTGATTGAGCCCACTTCATCGCGCAATGTCCCGTCAAGATGAAGAACTGTCGCATAACCATTCTCTGCACTGAACACTGCGGAACCGCTTGACTCGCTTGCGGCATCGGCCTTTCCCCAGTACATCTTTATCTCTTGCCTCGAATTCCCCCTTATTTCAGGGATCCGCACCCAGATGCTTGCTTCGCCTTTCGCGGCATTCCACTCCTCAATCTGGAAAAACAATGTCTTGCCTTCGCCCGCGAACCTGATGTCTTCACCATTGGCTTTTGTCTGACTGAAATTGAAGTTATCCTTGTTCAACCGGACGAGTAAAGGAAAGCCCTGCTCCAGTGCCGAGGTCGGCAAGTCTGCGCCTTCCGGAGTGGTAATGATGTAGAGCGATCCTGAATTCTGCCAGCCGGAATATTGGGCTGCAGCAGGTTGCAGAATAGTAGCCATAATAGAGACTGAAAGGAGCAGCGTCATAGTCATCTTGATCATCTATTTGCCTTTCCTGTCTTTGAGTGTTCGAAATTGATACTCAGTAACCTTTCTTCACGCATAATCAATCGAAGCGCAAGGAAGAAACACCCATGATTGCAAGTTTCGTCTGCCAAGCAGCCCATTTTCATGTAACTACTTAAGCGCCAGGGACTGGATCACAGGAAGATCATGTAATGCCATTTGTTTCCAGTGATATCGTTTTCAGATTTGTAACAAAGAGGCCCATTTTCAATTGAGGAAAAGTCGTTTGCTCTGCTTGACGGCTCAAGTAATCTCCGACACAATACGGACGCTAATGAGTTTGAGGCCCTCGCCTTGCCAATGCTCTACGATAAAAGGAGAGACAAAGTAACGTGAAGAAGTATAGTTATCTTTTTGGGCCAGTGCTATCTCGGCGGTTTGGAAACTCTCTGGGCGTTGATCTTGTTCCGCTCAAGACCTGCACTATGGACTGCATCTTCTGCCAGCTGGGGCGCACTGCAAAGAAGACGTTCATCCGCAAGGAGTATGTGCCTGTCGAACTTGTAAACGCCGAGATAGCCGACTGGCTTGCGTCCGGCGAAGTTGCAGACTGCATTACCTTGTCCGGATCAGGCGAACCCACTCTGCACTCCAGATTCGGAGACGTCATTCATTTCATTCACAAGCACACCACGATTCCAGTTCTGCTCCTCACAAACTCGTCACTACTGAGACTGGCACCAGTCAGACGCGCCGCGGCCAGGGCCGACATTGTAAAGATTTCGCTCAGCGCATGGGATCAGGCATCGTTTAGCAAGATCAACAAGCCGTTCTCAGGAATAACTTTTGAACGTTACCTCGCTGGCTTGCAGGCCTTCAGAACCGAGTTCAAGGGACAGCTCGTAATGGAAGTGTTTCTTGTGAGGGGCCTGAATTCGGACAAAGACGATGCCAGGAAAATAGCGGAACTGGCCTCAATAATAC
>JBAXMA010000248.1:0-5488 GCA_037134535.1 bacterium | reverse complement strand
TCAGAAGATAGCACGGCACGATGACTGCACTTGCCGCAGCTAATGCCCAGAGGACAGTCTTTATATTGTCGTGATTCATAAAGGCTTATTTCACCATCCCCGGCACTGCCCCTGCCGCCGCACAACGGGCAGTCATTCCTTGTGACAGAACGTCAGGGCTCAGGACGGGCGGCATTCCGAGCAGCTTCCGCCTCCACCTGCACCTTGTTCCATGCACTGAGCCCTGCATCCTGAACCGGCACCACGATAATGTCTCCCGGTTGGAGCGTAAAGTAATCGGGAACTCCGTGCGTCCGTGTCATAGGATAGTAGACGTGTAGGGCTCCTTGTCGGATTATGTAGACGTGCTCCCCGAACCCTATGTTCGCCTTTGCGGAATCAAGAAGCACAACACTGTCCAGTCCGGCAATCCACCGGTAGGCTCCCGGTGACTCGACATGCCCGTAAACCTGCACGGCATTGGCGTACTGTTCCGATGGCACCCGGTGGTATTGATGAGGGTAGAATTCATGGAAGTCACGGGTGCGGCACCCCGTCGCCAAAGCCAGAAGCAGACAGATAATGGCGATGTTCTTCATGGGCTTATTCATTCTCTGGTTCTGGTCTTCTGTTTGTTTTTAGATTCAAGAACGAGCCCACAAACAAACCCAGTCCCAAGCCGAACACGGTTCCTGCAATGGCAACACACCATGCGACATCAATCACCACATAGGAAGGAAGCGTGTTAAGGTCATACGTCTTTACGTGTGATGCACCCACATACATTGGAGGGAGAAAGACAAGTGATGCAAAACCAGCAAGGGCGACTCCGCAAGTCAGCAATCGGAATACAGTTCTGGTCATATCTTATCTCCTGAACGAAACCTTTCCCGCTGCCGAAATTGCCCCTGCCGCCGCACCACATCAGTCAGCGACCAGAATCACCCCGCACTCATTTCTCTTGTGGCGTCTTCTCAAACCGCAGAGTCAAGCTGTGGGAGTTATGGCGGGTTAGAAACACTCTTGCCCATTGCCCAAGTGCTCTAACCCTAAACATGCCATCCCGCTTGCTCGTTTCTTTCATGTCAGCAATCTCAAGCAGGCGGCGGAACACGTTCCCAGACCGGAAATAATGAACAGTAGGAATATCTTCGAGCCAAGGTCGGCAATTCGGAGTGCGAATAAAGTCAATGGCATCCACACAGTTCCCGTCTGGCATAACCACGGTCAGATGGAACAGTCCTCGCCGCAGCCTAATCTCAGGAACACCATTGTGTATCGCTCTTATGAGGATGCCGTGAGTAATTCTCATTACATGCGTGACAATCACCGCTTCCATAAATTCACTATCGTCGTCGTGCTCGTTCACAGGGGCTCCATAGTTGTTCTGGTCGGCAACGGCAATGTTCTTCATGGTGCTCACGTATTCTTTTCTTTCCGGCTGATTCTCACGGTATTCGTACCAACCGGAGTAATCACCAGCCCAGCATCTGACAATGCCTTCTCTATCGCTGCGGCTGCTTGCGGGTGTGTGACTCGCTTTGCTTCAAGCGACAGACGGGCTGATATGCCATTGTCAACGACCACCTTCTTGCCGGTGATATCGCCATACAACTCGGCAACGTCAGCAAGCTGAACACCGTCCAAGTGAATGGAACTGAGAGCGTCGTTACTCTCCGCTGTGTGCAACGTACCGGTGGCGAACTCCTTTTCGCATTGTGGGGTGAGTTGGATTGGAATTGGGGCTTTGCCCTGTCCCGTCCGTTCCTGATTGATTTGCATCAGACGCAGCAAATCTTCCATGTTTGTCGCAATCAGAACAGCGGAACTGTTTGTCACGACGATAGTAGATTCCGAGAACACAACGCCGGTTTCGGTATGCCACACCGTCGGCTCAACATCTATGCCTCGTCTTTGGTAGATACTGGGGTCGAGCTTGTCGTAAATCTTCTTTGGGTCAACGGCATCGTCGTCGGCAAAGGCTGATAATGCCAGCGTCAAGAGCATCAGCGGAATCAGGAATCGTTTCATTGTCATTCTATATCAATCCACCCCGGCACAGCCCCTGTCGCACCGGGCAATCGCTATTCCTTCGGGCTGTATTGCCTAGTTGGACGCCCACCGAATGTCTCGCCCCAGCCCGTAGTGCCCTTCAGGTAGTAGACGTAGACCGTTTTGGTGCAGCCCAAGAACACACTTGTTCCGCCGAGGATGGGAGCGTTTCCTTGGAACTGGACTGCTGCAAGGCTGGGGCAATGGCAGAACGCCCCGTCTCCTATACTGGTCACTCCTCTCGAAATTGTCACATTGGTGAGGCTGAGGCACAAGAGGAATGCACAGTCCGAAATATTGGTAACGCTGCTAGGGATGATGACGCTGGTTAGGTTGCTATTGACACAGGGAACTAGGTCGCCCCAGTTATCAGAAGCCAGATTGCCAATACGAGTTACTGGCAGACCGCCAAGTGTGTGAGGTACGGTAACATCGCCTCCAGTCCCAACATACCCGGAAATGGTTACTGTGCCATTGTTAGTCCAGAAAAGGTAGTCCTGTGGTCGTGCCGCAGATGGCGTAGGATGAGTGCGGCACCCGGCGGCAAGCCCTGCCAGCAGACAGATAATGGCAATGTTCTTCATGGCTACTCCTTCGCACCGTGCTGCCGTTCGTCGGCTCCGGGAACTGCTGAAGTGAACACCTGCTTCCCGCTCTTGTCGATGAAGCCGTACCTCTCGCCAAGTCTCACCGCCGAGAATCCTTCCCTGAAGCCGTAAGCCTTGTCAAATTGGGGTTTGATGACCATCTTACCTGATTTGTCGATAAAGCCATACTTCCCGTCCACCCCAACAACCGCCAAACCCTCCATGAAGGAACATGCCTCATCGAACTGGGGGCTGATGACCATCTTACCTGATTTGTCAATAAAGCCATACTTCGTGTCCACCGTCACCATCGCCAAGCCTTCAACGAAACCCAAAGCCCAACCATACTGGGGCTTGATGACCATCTTCCCAGTCTGGTCGATGAAGCCATACTTCCAGCCCACCCTCACATCTGCAAGTCCTTCCGAGAAACGACCTGCGTAAACGAACTGGGGGCTGATGACCACCTTGCCACTTCTGTCGGCGTATCCCGTTTTGTCTTCAACCCGCACCTTCGTCAACCCATCCGAATAGCGATATGACGGCTCGGACGGGAGTTCGCTGACCATCCTGCCGCTTTTGTCGATGTAGCCGTACTTTCCGTCCATCTTCACCGCCGCCCAGCCTTCTCGGAAGACACACGCCCAGTCGAACTGAGGCTTAATGGCAATCGTCCCACTCTTGTCGATGTAGCCCAGCTTCTCCCCCACCTTTACTCTTGCCAAGCCTTCCGAGAAGTCGAGAGGTTCATCATCAAATTGAGGATTGATGACCATCTTACCGCTTCTGTCAATAAAGCCCCATTTGTTGCCCATCTTCACAGCCGCCAAGCCTTCGGAAAAATAGGACGCTCCATCGAAAGGAAGCAGGCTGTAACCCTCGTTCGGCGTTTGAGTGCATTTTTTGCCAGCAGCTTGGAGAATGTCTTCAACCTTCACAACTTGGCTGACGTTGATACACCGTCCCTCATAGTCCATAACACCCTTGCCTGTGTCGTTTGTGAACCATACGGTGCATTTCTTTCCCTGATTCAAGCGGAATGGAATGTCGTTTGTCGTCTTGTTCATCCAGTAGATGACGAAAGGTTCACCCGTCAGCAGAATGCGGGTTTTGTAACCATCACACCATACCGAATGTCCACCGCCTTCATTGATGTTGTGACCGAGGTGCTCGGCAGGACTCACGACCTCGACATCAAAGCCCTTTATCATCCGTTTGTCGGCATGGCCGCTTGGTATGGGATGAGTGCGGCACCCGGCTGTGAGCCCTGCCAGCAGACAGATAAGTATAACGGCATTCTTCATGGAATGTACGGGCTATGACCGCCTTTTGCCCCAACAACTCTGCACTCAGGATTCACGCCAACCGGATTCAATGCGTAGTTCGTGAGGCTTCGCATTGAGGGTGGTGCAGATGGGCAGTACGTGAAATTGCTCAAGCCTTTCATGTAGATACACAGGTTATCCCACTTCAACTGCATCCCATTTGTCGCACCGTAACCAATGGCATAGTTGTCCTTCGCAGCCTCTATGCACCTAAGGTTGCCGATGCAGGCACCCCGGCAGGCATTTCTGCGAGCACGTCGGACAGTATATACCGTCAGGGAAAGGACAACTGCGAGGGTGATAACCGAGCAGATGGCTATGGCAGTAATTACATTTCTCTTCTTCATGCTATTGCACCTTCCCCGGCACAGCCCTTCCGCACCACGGGCAATCGCTATTCCTTCGCCGGTGGGAAGTTCAGGAACTTTGACTGTTCAACGTCGTAGATACAAGTCGGATACGGCCAAGGACACGGCAAGAAGACCTCGCCGTTCGTGTTCGGCTGATACAATCTCACATCTACAGTGAGATACCTGCCGTCCCATGTCGGGTTGATGCCGGACGACACCGTTTCCCCCTTCACGACTTCGTTGGTCGGCTTGCATGTCCAGAGTGTGCGGATGGTATAGTTCGTGAGCGGCTGGTTTGTCATCGGCAAAGAGATTTCAACAGCCCTGCTCGGCCACCAATACCGAGGCGGCTCTGGCGGAGTATTGGTCTGCTGCGGCATGGCGATACGGACAAGAACGAACGCCTTGTTTGTGCCGGAAGCGACGGCCAATCGGCTCCATGCCTCGCCATCGGCACTCGGTATTGACACCTCCTTATCTCCCTCTCTCTGCATGAACAGTTGCCTCGGATGCGACAAGGACAGGGAGTCTGTAATGAACTGAATCTGTGTAAACTCGCTCTTTGGCCCCTTGCTTTCGGAGCCGCAGACCAGTTCTCCACTCGTGAAGAGAGGCAGAAGGAAGCCAAACAGCAGAAATGCCACAACGAGACACCAACCTGCCACGAGACCCGCCTGACCTGCGAAGAGCTTGGCATTCCTTTGTGCCCCGACTCCAAGCCAGACTATTACGGCAGATAGCAGGAGAGCCAACACGTACAATTTGCCCATTGTCAGATGAGTGAGCAGAAACGTGGTGCCTGATGGGAGAGAACAGCCGAACCGCACAAGACTCACCAAGGTCTTCTCCGGGGGAAACTGAAGAAACATGTACCATATCGGCAGGAGCACACCCCACACAGCGACCAGCGAGAACACGGTCACGACCAGAGCGAGTTTCTTCATTCGTATGTCCCTTTCATAGTCTGAGTACGGCACCCCGTCGCAAGAGCCAGAAGCAGGCAGATAACGGCTATGTTCTTCATCGGGCTCACTTGTCCTTCGCTTTCCGGCTGATTCTCACGGTATTTGTCCCCACCGGAGTAATCACCAGCCCAGAATCCACAAATGCCTTCTCTATCGCTGCGGCTGCTTGCGGATATGTGACTCGCTTTGCTTCAAGCGACAGACGGGCTGATATGCCATTGTCAACGACC
>JBAXMA010000247.1:0-5494 GCA_037134535.1 bacterium | reverse complement strand
TATTCATCCTGTTGAACTTATTGAAGAAGTCCTCATCCGACCAGGCCACAACAAGCCCCACAGCAGGGCCGACGGCAGAGCCGACGATCGGCGGCAACAACGCATCCGAACTCCTTACTTCCAGGACAATCTCAGACGCAACTGTCTCAAGAACCTTCTTGACGGCCCGGAAGAGCGGACTTTGTTCGGCCTCCGCAAAAACCACAGCAATTGGAATAGCTTCAGACTTCATTGACCTCAATATGCCATGGTTGTTCATTCTACAACGGTTCCGCCATCTCACGGTCCTGGGCAATCAAGTGCAGAAATAAGGCCACAAAGACAGCATACCACGTCAAGAAGAGTAATGCCCCAGGAAAGACGTAGAGTGTGAACCTGTTAGGTATCACCTCCACATATACCGTCCGGAGGTGCCCCGCACAACCCCACTTGACCTGCCGCAACTTCTCGAAGCGATCCGGCCTCGTGCTATGTGGACCGACCACTCCCGCAACTGATCCAGTAGGGCTACCAGCAACAAGGCAAGCAAGTGTATTAGTTGGCGGCCTAGAAGCGTCGAAGTGCTCCGTAAAGTTGAGCGATAGCGGGCCTGGGTCAAGGACATCGTTCGCGATAAGCGTCTGTCTGCCAACAAAGCTCATGCAAAGAACCCCGATATGGAGCGAAAGCAGGACCGCAGTGCCGACGAGGATAGCCGCTCTCTCAAAGCTGCGGGATGGGTTATGGATGATTCGATCCACCTTGGCTACTGAGAACACGAGCGGCAGCACCAGTAGCACAATTCCAGTCCCAACGATCTCATATCCTCTGACAAACAGCGCTCCGCTCAAAACACTACTGCTCGTAACAGCAGCCAGCCAGACGCCGACCAGTGCGAACAACAGGCGAGGGAGCGCCAGTCTGATTATATGCGTCCACGGTGAAGAATCGTCTTTCTGCCCAAAAAAGACGCTCTGAGTCGCTAAGGCCAGCACAACAACAACAGATGCCACCGATGGCAGTAGCACAGAGATCACTAGGGCCGCATGTTGAATACCAACTTCCCAGTCACGTCTATCGCAGTCAAAGGCTCCCAAATTGCCCACGAGCAACAGACAAGCAACGAAAAGCCATCCAAGGCAGGCAAGCGAAAACGCCGGTCTGCTATGGCCTCGCCAATCAGCAAGATACAGCTCATTTTGGTATTTGTTTGCTACACGCCGAGCCCTGGGTGCTCCCACAAACTTCGCAATAACGCCGAAGAGTAGCCATGGTAACAACCACGCCACAACCAGTGTTGCAGTGGTGGACAATGATCCTAAACCCGGAAGAGAGCGCCAAAGCGGGAGGGAGAAACAGGCGAGAAGAGCTGCACATACAAACGCAACTATCTGACAAAGCCTGCCGTCACCCCAACTACTGTCCTTTACAACAAGATACCTGAGTGTCACCTCCATTGCTGCATCGAAATTGTATCTTCTGAGCAACCAGCGCGCTATACGTCCATGAGATCGAATGATTTGTGAGTCATTTCCGGCACGTTTCGGCCCGTGCTTGTGGTCATCAGCCACGGGGACCAGGGGATCGCGGGATGGAATCAATCGCCCATCATTATTCAATTCAATCCGGCATATCTCGGCTTCGACATCACCGAACCAACTCCTCTTGCCCTGTGCCGTCTCGACAGCACTCGTGCCTTCCGGTGTGAGGCAAAGCGCAATCCACTCTGATCGAGCCTTCTCGAAAAAAGATTTCTTCTCGGAATCACATTGATCCCACGAACTCCGCACTTTATGGAGCGCCAGATAGAACTGGGCTTTGAAAAGAATTGCCCTGGCCAGCACATTCTCCAGGAGTCTCTTCTTCACGAGGCGTGCTGATGGATCTGCGTTAAACACTTTTGTGTCATGCAAGTCGAACAGGAAATCCAGGAACAGCCGCCCTCTCGTGAGATTCTTGAGCCAGACTTTCTTACTTGAGTCATCCTTGTGCCAGATCCCTAGCTGACTGTAGCCAAGCGGATTCTCAACGTTCAGTTTTTTGTCGCCTTCTCCAGCATGGTCGCCAACGTCAAGTTTCTCGGAAAACGCATCCCTTATCTTCGCCGTCAGAACATCCCTGGCCACAAGATTGTCCGACAAGTCCAACTCGAACAATACCGAGATGTCCGTAAGCGGGGATTGGTCGTCAGCGGCTGTCCGCTCAAGATTGCTGAAGGAGAACCACTCTATCTTCTCCTCCCTCATTCGCAAACCGATGAACGGCTGTCCTTCCCGCTCCGCCACAGTGTAGATAAACACCCCCGTTAAGGGTGGCTCGCCAAAATCCTGACCGCAAAGCGACGGGGCGTTGCTGTAGGACAAACCTTGCCAAGTGCTATCGTCCGGCTCGCTCATGTTCCCCAATCCGGTGTTTGCGTTGTTTGACAATCCATTCAATGAAGTGATCCGCGACCGGACCAGCCAGCCCGTCATTGGCCGTAGTCGCGGCCTTTTCCCTGTCTTTTCTCTGAGCCTCCTTGGCTTGCGCCTTCAAGGCAAGAAGTCGCATCACCTCCAAGTCCTGAAGCATCGACTCGAATCCATGGTGCCGACCAAACGCGAGCCGCCGTAGGTAACTCTCCAGGTAGGGCATAATGCGCCCAAAGAACCACTTTGGCATGCCATCAACGAGCGGGCTCTTATTGGACTCTTCCGTTCCTCGATGTTTTGCCAGGATCTCACTAGCCAGCAGACTACCATGGCATGCATCATCAAGAAGTTGGGCAATCTGTTTCTGGAACTGCGTCAACTTACTATGCGCGAGGCGTACTTTCTCCGTTCTCTTCGCTGGATCCATCTCCGGCGTCTCGAAATCCCAGTCTACATTCTCCAGCGGCTCCTGACAGCGAGATCGTTGAGCTTCCATGAACTTAAGCCACTTCCATCGGAACAAATGAGGAGTACACACAGGATCGGCACCTGAACCTATGAGGTACTTTGTTGCTATGTTCTGAACACGCCCGCTCTGCATCTCGGCCGAGAAAGCGCCGGAGAAAGCGGACACCGGAAAGACCCAGTATGTGCCAAGCGGGCCGACCGGGCCATTGATCACCTTGCCTGACTCAATCTTCTCTAGGAGTTCCGTTCCCAATTCCCGGTTCTCCTTGTCCCCTCCCAGAAGGTAGTCCAGGAATATCACGTCGAACTCATGGTCTCGCATTTTCGTTACGGCAGCCTGAACAGAGACCACACACTCGGGTACGACCTCGGTTCCTTTCGCAACCACAATGAGGCTTGAATCGTGCAATTCTACGGGTGAAGTGATCGCTTCGCATATCACATCCTTCTTGGTGATGCCTGACCCGCCCGAGCCATCTATGACGGGTTTAAGATGCTCAATGGCGTAGTCATCCACAAGCAGCATGGTGCGCCTGGGAACCGGTTTGCCAGCCAGGAGTTGAGCTGCCGACTCCACAGCGGTGCTTTCACTCTCAAACGGGAGGAGGGACACCGAGGAGGCGTGGCTTGCTTTGTCTTGCAGTTCGACCAGTCTCTGCTCACGTAAACAACGAATGGCATAGTCAAGATACTCAAGCGCAACTATTAGTGAGTAGCGCCCCTGCCTGTGATAATGCCATAACTCTTGAATCACATCCAAAAGGCGGACCAGTGTTTCGGGCAGGCAGACGTAACGATGCCAGATGCTGCTATCCAGGAACAGCATCTCACCGGAAAGCGGCGGCCTGGTCAGTCCAACATACACGATAGGCACAGAGAAACCGGCAAACGCCGGACCCATGGCGGCACCTACTCCCCTATTACTGAGCTCATTCACACTCAATCGGTATGTCAATGGATGACCACCTTTAATTCTCTTATCAGACCATTTTGCTTTTTCTTCTCCCGGCATGAGCGAATACGCATCAAAACCGGTCTTAGCCGCCTTAATGCTTGCTTCATCAATATACTGAATGATCAGCCACGGTAAAACGGCCATCGGCTGAGTACGACCCTCCCGTGTACCTGATTGCCAATCGGCCCACCTAAAAAGCTGATCAAGCAGTTCCTTGCGCTTCGTGTCCCCTGCGGCCTTTGGGTCGTCATAAACCAGATTGAATTGTTCCTTACCGATGCCAAGGCAGGCGCTGAGAACCTTCTGCAGGGCACACGCCATGGGCCTTGGAGCATCAATAACGATCGGGCGCTTCTTCAATTTCTCACGGTCTGTGTCAGACAACTCCATACCGCACTCCCAAAATCCGCTCCATCACTCTCGACGTCACGCCTTTGCCACCGCCATCAACACTGCACTTACATCCGTTGTGTTCACGGCAATCATATTCAGACTGCCTTTGCCGGCACATCGTTGTTCAAAAGCTGCCCGCTGGCCCTCGGCATCCCATGGCGAACCGAACACAATGACATTCTTCGCCATTGGATTGCCGCTCCTGCCCGGCAACTCCGCAACAGTGGACAACCCGACGAGCTGCCACCTGCCGTCCGGCAGAAGACATCTCAGGACTTTCTCCCATGCCCGGCGCAACGACTGACTCCCTGCAACAACCCAGACCGTATCCCTCTGCTCTATGTTATGACGTGTCGTATCTTCCTGCGCGGTTGCTTTCACAGCCAACAAGGCTTCCCAGGAGGAAGACAATAGCTTTCCGATGGAGGGATGAAACGGCTTATTCCGCTCCCATCGGTAAAGCGTACTGGCCGGCCAGCCCACCGGAGGCGTGCCCTGCACGTTCTTGCTCTTCCACCTTAGCGCATCGCAAACTGCTTCAATCTCTGATTCCAATCCCGCAGGGGCTTCATATCCTTCCGCCACCAGCTCCCGACGCCACTGCTCAACCATCCATTCAACCAGTACCAGTGCGTCATGGGCGAGTTCCGGGGACAGAGTACTCTCTGACTGTATCGTGTGATGAAACAGAGACGACCATTTTTCCCCGATAGTCACTCCCGCCTTCCTCCGTGGTCTATGGTCTAAAGTCTATGGTCTCTGGTCTTCTCCGCCCGCCTCACGCCGGCATGACAACCTTATTGGTCTTCCAGAACTCGTTCAGATCAGCCTCAAGCAGTGTCTCCCTTTTCAAGAGGGCCTCCACCAGAGCACTGATCACCACTGCATTGGCTGCCACAATCGCCTTGGCGTTCGCCAGTGCCTCGTCCAGCAGCTTATTCACTGCCGCCTCCTGCCTGGCCTTGAGATCCTCACTAACCTGCCTCCTGACGGCATCCACCGAAATCAGTCCAAAGTCTTCGCTGAGTCCCCACTGCCCGACGATCATGAAAGCAAGGTCCGTGGCCTTGCGCAGGTCACCGGATGCTCCGCTGGTCAGTGAAGAGCCATCGCCATCCTCGCCTGCCCGTCCCCCAAGCAGCACGCTCAGTTCGCGCCTCATGGTGTCAAGGTCTGGAACCCGACCAACCTCCGTTTCGATGTGCTCAATAAAGCCACCCGCGTCGCCCCTCGGCAGTATTGATATCTGGGGAACCAACTGATCCGGCATCAGAACCCGCAATACGAC
>JBAXMA010000246.1:0-5496 GCA_037134535.1 bacterium | reverse complement strand
CCAACACGTTGTACCTGTGCGAGAGCAACGGGCTCGCGAGCATGCTGATCAATGCTGAGTGGCTGCCTACGAACGTGCCCGCGAGCATGTTCATGTGGGAGATAGTGCTGACGAACGGAAATCCCACGGCGCAGTGGTCGCCAACCAACACGGCAGCGTTTGCATCGAACTCGGCTTCCGTCGCGTGGACGAACAAGCTGGACACGAACGGGCTGACGAACAGGGAGTTCGTGGTCAACACATGGTTTGACTGCAATACGAACGGCACATTCGAGACTAACGAGCCGCACAGGCAGCTCCACGTCGCTGTGGTGGACACCCCGTGGCTGATGCTTACCAATTCGGTCAGCTCAAACTCGGTCATCGACACCACATGGACCAACGAGCCGGCCGGGGCAAGCAACGTCCTCTACATCGGGGAGACGGACGCCAGCAATGCGGTGATGCAGATGCAGTTCAAGTGGCTGCCTGAGAACGTGAACAGCAACTGGTTCAGGTGGAAGATAGAGCTGACCAACGGGGCTGCAACGACGCAGTGGGGGCTGACGAATAGCTCGGCAGCTTGGATCTCGGTGAGCAACGCGACGTTCACCACGAATCCGGTATCGGTAGTATGGACGAACAAGGCAGACTCGAACGGGCTGGCGAACCGGGAGTTCGTCGTCACTGCGTGGTTCGACTACAACACCAACGGGACCTTCGAAACTAACGAGACTCATCGGCAGCTGTATGTAACTGTCCTGAAGGTGGTGTCGATCAAATACTGCAGGATGGACAAAGATCAATCGGACGAGGCCAACTGGGTGTCAGACCTGCAAATTGCAGCGGGCGCAATCGATACGGATGTCCACAAAGCAAAGGTGCGCATTGGAATATCTCCCATTGTTGCTGGCATTGCGATTACTGCTGACAGAAATGGTGGGGATGGAGATTCTCTTGCCGCATCCTTCATTCAAGATACCGGCACCACCGATGGCAATGGTTACGTCTACGGAACCTACGTGTCCAGCGATATGATCGAAGACGCCACGGTGAGGGTAACGCAGTTGCTGGGCCAGCCGTATGACGCGGAGCTTGGCGCCTCCCTGCATCATTCGTGGGATGTCGGGAGTGAGTGTTCTGGTTATATACCAGAGCTATTTGAAGTGGGTATACCAGATACTCTGTCCTGTTCTCCAACGCTGGACGTTCCAGGCGGAGTTGGGGCCATAGTTGAACATGAGATGGTGAGCGTGGCCGTGTCCGTTGACTTATACTGGATAGAGTATGATGTTGAGGCGCAGATGGTGCTTTCAGGAGATACGGTCGATACAGTGGACTATCCTGAATACGTCGGTGTGCCATTCTCGCAGACTATGGAGAGCCTGATCAGTATTTCTTCAACGACGGAGGTGTCGCCAGGCGTCTACGAGTGTACACACACAATTGAAGACTACTGGGATTTTGATGATTCGACCGGAATACTGAGCGTTATCGAGGTTCAATCCTACGATCCCTTATTTGCTGACTTGAGTGTGATTGCCCCATGAAGTTGAAAAGGAGAATTCTTGATATGCGTTCAATTCGTCGCCCTAATCTGGGACGTGGGCTTGCAATTGTGCTACTCATTGGAGAAATGACGCTTCCATTGCTTTGCGCAGGAGCGAGAAAGACTCCGGAGATGGTCCTCGCTTCAGCCGGAGGGATCGAAGCACTTTTGCTGAATCCCGTATCAAACGTGGCGAACATCTGTGTGTGCCTGAAAGGGCCAGGTCCGTCTGCCGATGCAATTCGTGCACGTATCTTGGAGAGAAGGGTGGGAAGTGGTGGTCCTGCTGACGCGGCGGCGCTGAGCTATATCTCGGGAGAGGCGCGATACTGGACGGCTTTTGACAAATTCCGGAGCATGAAATCCGGGGCAAGCGTAGATTCCGATGCGCGAAACATAGTTGGCTCCTACTTGGATGCATGGGACATGGTGTGCAAAGTGGATGGCGCGCGAAAGAACTCTTTGCGGGGAGCTGTCATCGCGCGCCTGAAGACGTTGTTTTCAACAGAAGTTTACGGGGCTGCACTCCCAATTGAACTAAAGCAACGGGCAGTCAAGACATTCGTCGATGTTATAGAGAAAGAGACCGATGGACGGCAGTCGTTGTGTAGTCGTGAGATGGCTCGAGTTTACGTCAACCTCGGCATTTCTGATAGAGTGTCATCTCAATTGCCGAAGCAGATCCCAGACGATGCCGATAGCCTCAAAAATGCCATGATGTTGGCTGTAGGGTTGAAGAAGCTAGATCAGGCTGGGCTCTATGCCAGTGCTTTAGCTGACAGGCATGCCGAATATCTACGAGCGAATGTTGGCGTATGGTATGAAGTGTTTCGCGTCTATAGGGATAGCGGGAGTCCGCGCACCCTTGACTGCATTCGTGCGATTGCACAGAAAGATCCTGCGGGATACCTGTGCCTGTACGACGTTTCTCGGAAACTAGAAGTTGACACTGAAGAAGACAAGAGGGTCAAGTATCTTGATAGTTACGTCGAACTCTCATTGGCCAGTGAAAAGTCTCTGCCTCGTGTCGTGAGCGCAGCGGCACAACGAATTCTTCGCGCAAAACAATACCAAAGTGCCATTGATTTCATTGATCGGCACTGCCAGGGGTGGGAGACCACCGGTGGGGCTGTTCTATGGCAAATCAAGGGGCGTTGTTATGAAGAAATGAAACGACCTGAGGATGCTGTCGAGGCCTATCGACGTTGCGTTGACCTCGCAAATGGGACTAGGTATGCAGATCGTCTGACAAGAGAATGCTCGCAGAGGCTTACTGCATTAGGGGCCGTTGAGAAGAAAGAAGTGGGAAAGGAGGGAGTAGACCCTTATGGGTTCTAGACCTACAGGCAGGGCAGCAAGGGTGTGTTTCAAGATAGTACTTGCCTTGGTTGCAGTGATGGCACCTTCTGGTGTGACTGCTCAACTCTTGAACACCAGGAAGAACATCATCGAGATAGGCCAGCCGACAAGGCCCCGCCCCGTTGCGAAGAAAGTGGACGCCGTAGCCCTCGTCTTGAGTGTTACTAGGCCGCTGTCGGAGTGGAATGTATGGTCAGACTCCTCGAGCGGAACCATTACCGCGAAAGGGGAGCCCTCTGGCGGCGCCTACACATGGACACCAGTAGATTATAGTCCTATGACGCATGAACCGGCCATAGCAACTCCAGCCGCGGCTACCACGGTTGTGACAATGCCCAAAGGCCCTGGCGAATACAGGCTAAAGGTGACCTACGTGGTTGGAGGCAAAGAGACAAACTTAATTCAGACGGTCCCAACCAAGTATGTTGGGGCACGATTTATGGAAGATCCTGCCCAGAAGTATGGCTTCGATGATAATGAGAATCCTCCATGGGTGTCTGTGAAGAGTTCAGATGACACCACCGTCCGACTAGAGGTCTATCCCGAATCAGCAGCTGCGAAGATTCGCATTGTCACGACTGCGGTATCTGCTACTCCTGTTGTACCAACGGCTGCTCCGCAAGTGGTGAAGATTACGGTTGGCGCAGCTGCTGATCATGATCCTGGCAAGATTGTGAAGGCGCACTACGGTACTGATACCGGCCCGATCTGCAAATGGAAGGAGACGACTGGCTCTGGTGAGGCCAAAGTGCGCGTAGCATCGTTTGCAATGGCGGCAGGGCTCTCCGTCTATGTTCACAAGACGTTAGGTGCAAGTTGTGATGCGAATGTTGTAGCCAATGCAAACAAGATCTTCAAACAGGCAGTCATGCAGGTTGGTGATGCTGGATCGCACGACTGTACGGGCTACATTTATCCAAACGCCCCAACCACTGGTATTGACAATGACGACGAGGCTACCAACTTGTATTGGACTTGCAACAACCCTGCCGCGCAAGACATCTATGTGCTTAGAGCGGGGAGTAGTGCGGATCCTACGGGAGGGCGTTCGGCAATACATAAGTCTTGGGACCCGCCCCCACCTCCCCCCATCAACTACACGACAAACAATCCGAGCGCCGCATTAGTCGCGCATGAACTGTTTCACAATTACCAGTACGACCCGGACCACGACACAACGGATGCCGACAATCTCATGCAAGCGACGTTTTCCGGAACGCACTTGCGTTATTATCAGTGGAAGAAGGCGCATGGATTGTGAGACATAGCCTGGGAGGCGGCGATATGCATATCGGTTTAATGTTTGCAGTGCTGCTGGTGATTGGGGGAAATTTGTGTGCCGCAGATGTGGGAACCCAGGCAGTGGCCGCTAGTTCGCGTCAATGGGATGGCACCAATAAGACGGTAAGGATCAGCGGGGCCGATCTCCAATCGTTGTGGGGGTACTACTTGACTGGAGAAGAAGCCTTGTCAGCACTGGCGTTGTCAGAACTCGCTCCGGGAAAAGTGCCTGAAGCGCTGGATGCCGAAATATGCCGCGCATTTGCAAGTAGTCAGGCGGTGTATCGTGCGCTGTTTCTAGGACTGTGTGAGAGTTCGGAAAGTCTCAAGCTATTGGAGGGTGCGCTGACCAACGGCAATCCGGCGGTGGTCGAGGAGGCCCAAATGGCGTTGGCTAGGAGAGGAAATAGTGCCTACGAGGAAATGTTCATTCGCCGCTATGTTTCGCATCCGATAGCTACAAACATGACACCAGCTCTCGCTCGAGATAAGTCGTCTTCGGCGGCGTATAGGCCGCTGTTTTACATAGGGTCCCCGGCGTGCATGGCTGCGCTCTTTGATAGCATTCCCCAGCGACAATATAATGTGAACGGTGTTCGTATCACGTTCATGACTGTGGGAAGAATGCGTCGGTATTTTGCTGCTGCGGGTATTGAGATTCCCGGAAATGAAACCACAGATGAACAAGTGCTGATGTGGTGGCGGAACAATCGGGAAAGTATTCTGATGAAGTTGCGGGCAAGAGACCCGAAGACGCTTCCACGCATGGAGATGATTGGCATTGCGACCGCCATGTAGCAGAGGTATCAGAAAGGTCACCCATTAGAGGTGGGTGTGCTGGTCCAGGGAGATTCGGAAGGCCATTTTTGTGGTTTTCGAGAAGAGTGTTGGGTGGCTGGTCAGGCGGCTCGCAGGCTATCGCAGTGAGTTGTGGGTCCCACGGGCGGTCGAGTGCGAGTCTTGTCGAATGGCAGAGACACGTCGGCTGTTATCACCGAAGACAAGGATGGCTCTGTTCCATGCGTATCTGTGTGAAGCTTACTATTCGGGCGTGCTGATGCCGGAGAAATGAGGAATATGACCACAATGCACACAAAACGGACTGCTTTGACAATTGCGCTTGGTTTCATGCTGGCGCTTACGGCCTTTGCACCTGCGGCCCGGGCGGCCTGCAACGTGAACGGGGTCACCAACACAGAGTTCTACTACTGGCGCGACATCGCCACGAATTCGCCGATCGACGACGCCAATCCTCTGTTTGTCTGTAAGGGTTGTGTGACGAATTTCTACGTCACTGTGACGCCTCCTGCGGTGTCCGGCGCGTCGTT
>JBAXMA010000245.1:0-5502 GCA_037134535.1 bacterium | reverse complement strand
CCGTCTCGCCGAATTCCGGCGCGCGGTCCCAACCGGGTTCACAGGGCGCTTACAGTGAAGTTGGTCGAGCCTGTCGAATTGGAGTTCGAGATTGAATATGTGGAACTCAGAGGCGACCTCGGGCCGCCTTTGAAATACGTTGTGATAGCGATAAGGAAGACGGCACAACCAACCAACACAGTGGTCGGCGTCGTCATCGAAAAGCGGGCCAACGTGAAGTCGTTTGAATCATGGAACTCACCAAGTGATCCATACTACGTCCTCGACATGGGGAACGTCACTGAAACATATGTTGACGGGACCAACAAATGGCAGGCAACACGGAAGCAACATGTCACCCTCCGGCCATCTGATGGGGTCCCTACAGAGAAACTCTCCAGTCTTCGGGGCAAGCAAGTACAACTCAGGGGCCGTTATGTAGAGGGTGAGCCCTATAAACCAGCGGATCATACCTAACAGGTGCCAATGGAACCGGAGATCCGGACAAAAGCTGATGGTACGCCCGAATTCGTCGGCTCACGTCCAGCGCGACGAGGCTCTGGTTTCGTGGTCGAAGAGATCATCAGTCAGTCGGAGATGAAGAAGACACCGAACCAAGTGCCGGAGGATACGGCTCGCAAGCTCGCCGATCCTCAGCACTGACGTGAGGCTAGTGAACACCAGATGAAACTGATTACTGCAATAATACTCGGCCTCTTAGTTGCATCCGGGGCGCGTGCCGACGGAGAAACGCCTTTGGCATCGTGGCCTGTTGGCACAAATGCGTCCGGCAAAGTCCTTCTTGTCATGACAAACGCCCCCGACGGATCAACGAATTATCTGGCGGGCTTGTATACTGACGCCATAGGTGATGGACCTCGACTCTATCCTGCAATCATACCTGACGCCGTGGATCCGTCACCGTTTGTCGACAAATGGTGTTTCATCGAGGCGAAGATTGAGAAGGACGTTACCACGAACTGGCGACGCCGATTCCGAATCATAACAATCCGCCTTCTGAAGAAGGGTGAATAGGCCCCGACAAACAGGTTGAAGCTGTGCGCCATGGTCCGCACAGCTTCACCTGAAACGCTGGAGAGAAATGATGAAGATGATGATAATCGCGATACTCGTGATGAGCGCGGTAGCGACGGCCGCTCTGGCGAACAAGCCGCCCGATGAAGTCTGCGTAAAGGTGGCAGGCAGTGGACAGCAGAAGACTGTTGCCGTCACCACAAACGAAACGACGTGCGTCGAGCTGTTCTGGGACGGGGTCCTAAGCAAAGACGGCTGGATGAGCGGTGGCCACTACAAGATCACTGTTCAGATGGCAGGTGAAGCCGTCGTTGTGAAGGAACTCTCGGAGACTGCGCACGAAGGTGTCAGTTCCGAACGAACCAACAAGATGACAATACCGGCCAAGAAGATTCCCTGGACGGGAACGATCTCGCAAACAACCGTGACTGTGTTTCGAGCGGAGCAGGACATGAACGGGACGAAAACCCCCAGACAAGCGCCCGAGGATACGGCTAGCAAGTTCGCCGATCCTCAGCGCTGACGTGGGCCAAGGGACGAGAATGAAGAGATCACTCATGTTGCTGTCACTCATGTTGCTGGCGTATTCCGCAATAGGAGATGACGGGATCGCAACCAACCGATTGGGATCCTCCGGGGCCGAACTGAAAGACATCCTCTCCGTCGTCGTCTCAACCAACAGCCCCTTGGGCAACCTCGCTCAAAATCTCACTACAAACCTGCAGGTGTCACTGCCTCCATTCAGGAGTCCTCTCCCGAGTGGGCCGGGAAACGTGGTTCTTGAGCCATTCAATGACACCAAGCCGGGACTGCGGCTGACGATCACAATCGAAACGCGCACCCTGACTCGGCTCATCATCCGCGCCGACGTGAACTACTTCGACCCGAACCGTGGATATGCAGGCGAAGGCGCAGAATGGAAGAGGCTGGAGTTTGGAAGGAAAGAAGGACACTGGCAACTGTCAAAGGATTTGGGTGGCGCAATAAAATGAGGCCAACACGCCGTCGCACGCGATGCCTAGCAAGCTCGCCGAACCTGACCCTCAACGACAAGGGGAAGACATGAAAACGATCACAAGTGCATGCCTGTTTTTTATGGTAGTCGCCTCAACCGTCTTTGCAGACAAAGCAATGCCTTTCGTCGATACGCCAGCCGGAGAAACAACAAAGGGGCAGGCATGGATCATCGTCATGCCACCAGGCGAAGAGAAGCCGCAGTATGCCGTCTTGGCGCAAGGCGATGCAGGCGATTGGCATGTCTATCCGGCCACAATCTCTGGCGCCCTGACGCCGGACAAAATACTGGGGCGCGCCGTGTTCATTACAGCAAAGGTTGTGGAAGAAAAGGTCGGAGACGGCAAACAGAAGATCAAGAGACTGATGGTAACCAAAATCGAACCGGTGCATACCTTATGATTGTCGAATCATTGCCTGCAATCTACGTCGCGAAAGGAGTGAGCAATCTCTCGCAGATCTCGCCAGGACGAGCACTGTTGTTGTTGCTGGCACTGTGACAAATGTCCAGAACATGGTCACGAATGGTCATACTTCGGTCACCGCAGAGATTCTCGTTCAAGAAGTGCTCAAGGGGCCGAAGACCAACAATGTCAATGTCTGTTGGGCACACGCTCCCATCATGGAAGAAGATACCGTCGATTTCACTCCCCGCGTCGTCGGGCATCAGTTCGTGTGGTTTCTCTGGCGAAGCAAAGACGGCCGCTTCCAATTAGTATTCTCGGAAGAAGTACAGCCAATCAATGCAATCGATGCCATCAGAAAGATCATAAAGGGCCACAACAAAGCGGTCGAACCCCGCCGCTAGCAGCGGCAAGGTTCACAGGAAAGGGGGCACGCGACATCTGATGATACTAACAGCCATCCGAATCACCATTCTTGTAGCGCTCATCGCCTACATCGTTTGGATCATCCGCTCTCTTGCCCGTAAGCGATTCCGAACAGCAGCAGTCCTTATTGCGATCGGGATGCTCATCGTTGGTGCTGCAGTGTTTGCCATATACAAAACCCTGAGCATTACCGTTCCCTACCTGATCGAGCCGACATCTGTCAGACCGGCCGCTCCTGGTGCAACAGTCGGGTATGTCCTAAAGGGCAGGACGATTTCCGTTGTAAGTTCAAACAGCATTATTTGCATATCGGATCCCGGCGTTTCCTTTCAGTACGAAGTCGTCTGGCTCGTTCCCAAGTCTCAGCCAATCGGGAAACAGGACTTGATGGAATTCATCTTTCCGCTTCCTGCGTATGCCGATGCCAGGCACATAAATGGACCAGACGTTGCGGCCCCGCCTGACATCAAGACCGTTGCGTCAGAAGGCAAATGGAGATAGTGTCCCACTATGCATAGAAAACCACATAGTGCCTTGCCAGCCATCTGCATCGTGTTTGTCGCGGTTCTTGCCTGCATCAACGCCGGCGCCACACCATGGCCTGTGAATCGGGCGCGCGTTCCTGTCCCGTTCGACGATCCCCCGAAGGAAATGCCGTCACTTGAACTACCGAAAGGCGCTACAAACCTGGCTGCAGCCAAACCTGTTACCAGCAGCACCGAGTTGCCATTAATTGGCTTGCTGGCACAGATCACAGATGGGAAAAGGAAGGACTCCGATGACACCTTTGTTGAAATTGGTTCTGGCAAGCAGTACGTTCAGATAGATCTAAAGACCAATTCAGCCCTCTACGCCGTCTGGCTTTGGTATCGTCACCCGGTTGAGAGTTACGTAGTACCTTACGATATCGTGGTTCGGATATCCTCAGATACCAACTTCACCGAAGGCGCGACGACAGTCTTCAACTGTGATCATGACAACTCATCCGGATTGGGAATTGGCAAAGACCGTCACTTTGCTTCCTCCCGGTACGGCAAACTCATTTCGTTCCGACCGGTCAAGGGCCGATATGTGCGCGTCTACAGCAATGGCTCCAGCAACAGCGACACCACCAGCTATGTCGAGATAGAGGTGCATGGCATCCCACCGCCTGCACAATAGGACGGCTATCATGTCACTCAAACGTTCAATTGCATGGGGAGTCGCGGCTGGTGTGGTGATAGGAGGCCTGGTCTTTCTGGTTGCTTGCACCGCAGAGCGCCAGTCAGCGCTACATCTCGCGGCGTATGCACTTCATTGGCCTGTTTTGGCGCTCATTGACTGGCTGGCGCTGACGTTGCACGGCTCGACTGAATGGGGACTCATATATATGCCGCTCGTTCCGCTTTATTGGATTCTCGCAGGTTTCATTGGTGGTTCCGTAATATGGATCATCCGTTCCCGCGGCACGCGTTCAAATGTCGGCGTCACTACACATCCGAAGGCTCAACATTGATGTCGCTCGATCAACCCCGATCTGAAAGTTTGTACCCACTTTTCTCCGCCAGTTCCTCCGGCTCAATCTTCACCCCCGCCTTAGCCAGCTTCAACGCATCATCCACAACGCGGCTGGACTGATCCGATTGCGCCGGCGCGAACTCGAAGTATGCAAGCACCGGTTCCCCTGGGAAGAACTCAGCGAGTAGGGGCGCATCCACATGCTCCTGAAGTACCTCACTCACCGTCAAAGCATCCCCGCGCGCGATCTGCATGAACGTTTCCGAGTGCGCATTCCCGGCCAACGTTCCGGATCCCGACTCCGTAAGCATCGTCAAAAGCCCCCCCCGTTGCCACCAAAGTGATTTGCCGGTCCAGGTACTCAAGCCGCTCCAGAAATGGTGGGTGATTCCCGCCACCATTCACGTACTTGATATCGCTTCCGTTCGGCAGATACCCACGCCCATCAGAGATCAACTGCTCGGCTATCCGCTGATACTCCTCTTCCTTCTCCTTCGGCGTGTTCGGCGGCCCCACCAGGAACACTGACGGAATCCCGTAAACCTCCAGCCACGAATCCCAGTCCTTCAGCGTCAACGTCCGCCCCAGATAGAGCCCGGCCAGCAGACGGTTCAGCGGCACCGTATCCAGAATCACGAAGTCCCCCGGCTCAATCGGCACTCCCCGATACCGCCCGCTCACCGCATTCTGGTTGTACTCCCAAGCCCCATACATCCCATCCCGCACCCAGAACCACTGCTCAACCGGTTCCAGCCTCTCGATCATCCCAGATTCTGCGTAATGCTTCTCCAGGTGTGCATATCCCCGGAAGAATCCACCGAACAGGAAAGCCACCGCATCCCTGAGATTCTCAATCCGGTCATAGGCCTCCCTCAACATCGCCGCCTGTTCATCGGCAAGAATCGGATCTGCTCCGGCACATTTGACCTTCGACTTTCGACCTTCCACCTCCGGTGCCTGCGCCACCACCTTGATGTCCCAATCACACGACAGAAGAGCAGCCTTTCTGCGTTGCATCACCGAGAACACCATCGCATCGGACCGTTCCATGAAGTGGTAGAACCACTGAAGATCGGCGTACTGCCCACGCTCGCCGGCATCCAGAAGCGAAAGCAGCTTCTGGAGACTCATCCCCCTCAGCGGGTTG
>JBAXMA010000244.1:0-5517 GCA_037134535.1 bacterium | reverse complement strand
GGTTGGGCAGGGCTCTTGTTACTGCATTTTGTGGCACACTGGTCTGGTGGAGCTGCTACCTGCCCTATGATGAAACAGCCGTTCTCCGGGCTATACCAGCTGACGTAGCTTTTGTGAGCGTTCACGATAATCTGGGCGCTCGCTGGCCGGATGTATGCGGCAGTCAACTAGTTCGCTGCCTGGCGTTGTCTGCCGGAGTCAAGACTCAGGATGTAGTTGAGGCTGCGTCCGATCCTGAAATAATCAAGTGGATACGCAAACTTGCAGGAATGCAGGCTGCAATTGCTTATACGCCCTCCCTCAGCGGAACTGGCAGGGAGGCCTGGTTGATTTCGAGCTGGATAGGCGGATACAGCCAGAGACTCAGGTGGATGGCTTCGCTGGGGCTCATTAAGGACGCCGTGCCAGTTGGTATGTGCGGCAGGCAACGCATATGGACTGCCCCCATAGCGGGCTTGCCTGGAAACAAGAAGTTGTCGGTGGCAGTGTCCGAGGGCGTCCTGATGTGCTGCATCTCTGCTGTTTCAAATGGCGTCAGTGTGATGGTTGAAGCGTTTGACAGGATCGGTCGCTCACGTCCGGGAATATCGTCAGAGGAGCTGTCGCAGGAAGCTTCTATTCTCCATGATTGCAGAGTACCGGATCGTGGATGGGTTGCTTATGGCAGAGATTGGCCGTCATTCTCTCTTGAGTTTGATTCGCTTCGGGGTTCCAATTCATGGGGACGCATTCGTGTTCGCGATGTACTTCAGAGTGGTGTTCCGCCGCTGAAGATCGGTGACTTGGAGAGGTTGGGCACGTTCCTTGGTGATACACCTGAGATTGTCACTCTATTCCGCGCAAGTCATGCCTTGCAAGTGCTTGGCATGCACGGCGTGCCGCCTGAGGCGAAGCTTTTTGCTGATATCGTTAAGAGGTGTTCCGGTGACAAGGGGGACCCACGCATGTTCATGTGCCTCTTTGGCGGTAAGTATCGGGCCCGAATCAAAAGCATTCTACCGGACGAACTCGGTGATCTTCTTGGCGGGATACCTGTGCCGGTTGTCATGTGCGGCATTGAAGTGGATGATGCCGATGCTGCCCGCCAGATGGCGACAGGATTGCTGGACTACCTGAATGCCGGCTGCAAACTTGGTATTATTGCCAGGGCGATTCCTGTCCTCAGTGAGACGGTTGTGGCGATCGAGGGGACTGGTCAGGGCGACTACAGCAGCTTCAAGGCTGAAGAGAGGGTGGCCTACACGGTGTGCGGCCGATGGCTGATACTGTCCAGTAATGTAGAGATACTCTCCAAGCTGGTGGTACGATATCAGGCCGATGAGACGAAGGTGCAGGCTATGTCAGGGCGCTGGCTTAAAGGGCTCATGCGGGAAAATGCCGCTACCGTTTACGCCTGGTCAGATCTGGATGCCGCCGGAGTCACGCTCAAAGACTCGATGGCCTTATATAAACTTTCCATGAAGTCTGACTCGACACCAGAGATCCGACGGCTGCGCCACACACTCAACTTTGCCATGGAATGGATGGACTCCATACGCCAGCTCAACTGCGGCTCCATCGCTGCATCGACCGATGGAACAATCACAGAGTTACGTTTCGTACAGGGCACTCCAGGTCAGGATAAGTGACCCGGAAAGAGCCCTTTACGGAAGCGCAGCCGAGTTGAGGCCTCCAAGAGCGGTGACTATTCGCCGCACTTCTTTGAGATTCCCTTGATGGACAGAATGGCCCGCATCAACTCGATATTGAGGCAGAACAGGGCGAATCCAACATAGGCTACAAGCGGTAGCAGTGAGACTTTGATCAGGTCGCTGGCCAATGTCATTCCATCGCCCAGACCGGCCTTGTCTCTGAATTGCTGAAAGGTAACGTACGCCAGCTCCAACAATGTCCAAAACGCAACCGCACCGAAGATGATGGGTACGATGCGCATGAGCACTTTGGCGAAGAAAGAAACTATTCCGATCGCCTCTTCTCCAGTGGATGTCTGTCCTACGATGGATGTGCTCGCCAGCGCCGGATGAAGCGCAATGAAGGAAAGCGCCTCGCATAAGAGAAATACCCCAACACCCTCCATGAATGTGGCCCAGTCGCTTATGCGTATTGCTGTAATTGTCGATGAAACCAGGATGACTACGCCTGTAATCGCACTTATGAGCGCGACGCAGCGGAGGAATGCATCTGATTCCATTACGGTGGATGAAGACATGGTTAGTGTTTCACCTGCCGAGAGCAGTTTGCTAGCCGCGTATTGAACTATGATCATAAGCAGGGCAAAACCGATGCCATACAGGGCTACGGCGAAGCTATCAAGTTTGATTCCTGCAGTAATGCCGAATACAAGCCCAACAGGTGCAGCGGCCAGAAGACTTACATAGCCTAGCTTAGCGAATGATCGCGCCTCAACATTGAACAGCTCGCGCGGGAGTACCCTGCGCGCCCAATCAATTATGCCGTCGAGGATTCTTACGAAGAATAGAGGATCGTGCCACACAGACTTAACGCCGGTACCGGTCCGTAAGGCGCCATCTTTGAGAAATCCTCCTACCTTATCGGTCAACTCCTGCGTCCGTCGCTCCTCGTCGCCTTGCTGCTGCTGGGTACTGTCCGCCATGTTTATCCTCCTTGGAATGCCACCATTAATTGTGACCGAACGTTGCAACACCGCTAGCTACACCTTACTCAGTAGCTATTAGACGAGTTACTCCATAGTGTCAAACGAATAAATATGAACAACGATTAATTACGTTGTGAAAAGCTCTGGTCAGGGCGGTGCCTGTGTGTAGTCGTTTGATTGACCGCCGGCAGGGAAATATGCCTCGCCATCAATTTCTTTCTTTTGTCAGAGATAAATAATACATTTAGGAATTCGTGATTCAATGGAAGAACAAAAAGGAGAGCACTGATGATAAAAGGTTTTGCGCATATATGCGTGGCCGCCACAGATCTGGCGGCAGTCGAACATTTCTACTGCAAAGGGCTTGGGTTGGAGAAAGCATTCGACTTCATCAGGAACAGCAAGGTGATCGGATTCTATCTGGAGATGTGTCCGGGTCAGTTTGTGGAGGTCTTTCTGCAGGACTCGATCGATCCCGAGGCGAGCGGGCCCATTCAGCATTTCTGTCTCGAGGTCGATGATCTGGACAAGATCGGTGCCAGGCTGACCGACAATGGATATAAGGTGACACCAAAGACTCTTGGCGCTGACCAGAGCTGGCAGATGTGGACGACTGATCCGAGCGGAGTCCGGATTGAGTTTCATCAGTATACTGCGCGGAGTTTCCAGATTACCCGCGAGAATTGCGTATTCAACTAGGTTGCGCCAGGGGTAATCGAATTTGTAGTATGCTGGAGATAATTGCTGTCGTGAAACAAATTGACTCTATGAAGAAGACCAAGCGGACCATCAGGCGCGTGCTTCTTGTGCCGGGGATCATTGCGATCCTTGTGTTGCTCTGTGCTGTATATGCTCTGTTCATTGAGCCGACTTGGCTTTGTGTCAGGCAAGTCAAGCTGTCTTCAGTACCCACGGTCAGAGTCATTCACATTTCCGATATTCACTTTGCAGGCGACAGCCGGTATCTTGAGCAAATGGTGGCATCGATTAATGGTATTACTGCTGACTTTGTGTGCTTTACTGGTGACTTAGTCGAGGATGCGGCCTTTCTGGACGATGCGCTGCGAATACTTGGGAAGATCAATAAGCCAATTTATGGTGTTTCCGGAAACCATGACCGCTGGGCGTTGCGGTCGTTCGGCAGCATAAGTGATGTGTTTCGCCAGACAGGAGGTGAATGGCTTGAACGCAAGTCCGCCATGGTCGCATCAAATCGCGTAGCAGTGATTACCATAGCCTCATGTCAGGAGCAGACTCCGCCAGACTTCAAGAGAATTCTTCTTGAACATTATCCGGGCGACATTGCGGGACTGAGCGGAGTGACATTTGATCTGATCCTTGCCGGACACACTCACGGCCGGCAGGTGCGGATACCTCTGATTGGCGAGTATCTTGTCCCGTTCAATATCGGGAAGTATGACAGAGGCCTGTTTCGAACCGCAAGTGGTCCGATGTATGTGAATCCCGGCATCGGCACCTTCTACATGCAAGCAAGGTTCTTGTGCAGGCCAGAGATAACGGTGATTGAAATATGACAAATCCATTTTCCAGCGTGCCTGGCTTCAATGATCTCATTCTTGTACGGTTAACGCATGAGGACATTCGCATAATCAAGACCTATGGTGTTCCTGATGAAGAGTTTCTTACGGCGCTTGAGAGGGGATGTGACACTGAGGATGGTCTTCTGATTGGCTGCCGGCGGGAATGTATTATCGACGTGAACTGTTGTCTTGCTGCAGTGAGCGAAGAGCTGGATGATAAAAAGGAAGTTCATAGGCTTCTAAAGACATTCAAGAAGCTTGAAGCATACGAATTCTAATGATGTTGTGAGGTTGTCCATTACCGGGCGAATGACAAGTTGTTGTTCGTGCCTGCGCAAGGCAGAAAGAAGGAGGATCGCATGGGGATGTGGGGAGTTCAGACATTTGAGAACGATGATGCTTCCGAATGGGCGATGGATTTGGAGGTAACGAAGGATGCTTCTTTGCTGAAGTTATCACTAAATCCAGGCGAATCGGCGGGTGAAGTTCTGGAGGCTGCGGATGGCGTTCTTGTGTTGTGTGCTGCCGAAGTTGTCGCCGGTATTGCCCGTTCGCCAAGGAAAGGAATACCAGAAAATGTGCTTGCATGGATTGCCGCGCACAGAGGCCTTTCCGTGGCTGCTCTCGTACCAATTGCTATTGCCGGGGTGGAAAGGGTACTCTCTGACAAAAGTAAATTGAACAAGATGTGGGCGGAAGACAAGGCAGACTATTCGATGTGGAAGGAGGATGTCTGCGGGCTTCTTACCGCACTTAAGGGACAACCACAGCAATCGTCACCAATCAAACAGCCATGGTGGAAGTTGTGGTGAGAACACAGTGTTCAGTCTGTCTGCAGGATTACTTTTGTGATGCGTTGGATAGTTCCCCGGATTGCCACGGATCTCAACTAATGCGGCATGTGACATGAACAACGTTCGTGGATTTATTCGTTTCTTTCTCAGGTTCCTCCGCGACGATCGTGCGCAGGCGTTGACTGAATATGTTGTCCTCATGCTCGCAGTCTGCACGGTGTGCTTTTGGCTCTATTACCCCCACAACGGCATATTCTATGCGTTCAGACTGCGGTACGATTTGACCGCGCTCGTGCTGTCGTTGCCGGGACCGTGAGAAGAGATTGAATAGTGAGGCGGGAAAGCAATGTACAATAATGAAATGCCGGCAATAGACATCGTCACTGTCATGATGCTGGCGGTGCTTGGGATAATGCTAACGGTTTCGGTCTATATGGAACTGAGCAAAGGACGCATACCGAACTGGGTGTGTCTTTGCGGTGCGGTCGCCGGACTGCTTCTTGGCTATCTGCCCGGCGGCATATCGCTGAAATCGAGCATGGTCGGGCTATTGATCGGGTTCGGG
>JBAXMA010000243.1:0-5519 GCA_037134535.1 bacterium | reverse complement strand
CGCCTGGGCCGCTGTGACAATTGATGCCTTCAACGAGGCCCTGACGGCTTTCTCCGCCCGCGAACATGACTGTGATGTTGTGGATGCCAAAGCACTTGCCGGTGCAGAGGTACAACCCGGCGGCGCCATTCGCATCGGTCCAGAGACATTCTCTTGCATCGTACTCCCTGCCGTGCGCACGATCGATCCGACGGCATTGGCCTGTATAGATGCTTTTGTCAGAGCCGGCGGCACCTTGCTGGCAATCGGTCAATTCCCGCAACGCACGTATCCTGATCCAGCTGGAAATATCGTGAAGTCCTGGTTCGACGGCTCACCAGTTCCAACAACACCCGGACAGTGGACTGTTGGCCGCGGCCGGATCATACTGGTCAGCCCGGGCAGCAAGTTGCTGGATGCTCTGCCGGCAGACCTGCCCTGCACCATCCGCTTCATCGAAGGCCATACCAGCGCCATGTATGCCACTGTGCGCCGCACCAACGACTCCACGGCCTGGCTCGTGGTCAATGATCGCGGTAAGCCACTCACTGTGACAGTCGAACTTCCACGCCATCTGGTTCCGGACGGTACAGTCAGCGTATCAGCCATGGATCCGGTGACCGGCTGTGATTGCGCGCAGACATTCACGGCGACGGATAACGGACTCAGGACCACACTGCAGTTCGATCACACACAGGCACTCATCCTGACGGCACGCACCGATTCCTGTGAGTCTGGTCATGCCCGTGCGATACAACCCACCTCTGCCAGCAAAGCAGCGGAGCTACAGGTGCCGTGCATTCTCAACTGGACCATACAGCTGGTCCCGAACGGCCTCGACTCGCGGTGGACCGATAAACCGAAGAATGAATGGGTGGGCCTGCCAGTGTGGAAAGCTTGCAGTCGCGGATGGAAGCGAATGGCTGGTTGGACAGAGGCTGGCTATGACGACTCTGCGTGGAAGCAGGTTGCCACGACACGCGAGCGGGCACTGCTGGAGGATGAGGTGGTTCTGTTGCGGACCCATTTGCCACCGGGTGCCACTGCGCTCAGACTACCGCTCCCAGTGAGCGGAGAGTACGTTCTCCACGTGAATGGACGGCAGATCGAGAAACGACTAGGCCCGCCGCCGAAACGTGGCATGCTTAATCTTTCAAAGTGGGTAAAGGGCGCAGGCGATGTGATTGCAATCGAAGTCAGCACCATGCAGGGATGGTCCGGACTGGAGGATGCGCCAGAGGTGCTCTGCGGCGAGGTAGCTCTGCCGCAACTAGCGGGCTGGGATTCACTGCATCTCGGCTGGTACACCGGCAGGGCGGTATACCGGACAACGATGACACTGCCAGCCATGCCGCGTGACCCGGTCTGGCTGGATCTCGGCCGGGTTGAACGCTATGCCGAAGTGTGGATCAATGGACACCTGGCTACAACCCTCCTATGGCAGCCGTACCGGGTCGAGATCGGATCGTTCCTGCGTCGTGGACGAAACAGCGTTGTTCTGGTCATCAGCAATTCACTTGCCAGCCGGTTCCTGTGGGATGACTGGGGAACGCGAGGCGGGAGCAACTGGGGTGTCGGGCCGACACCGGAAGCATCGGGATTGATCGGGCCGGTGACTCTGAGCACGGAATGCTGAGAAACGTCGCAAAACGTATACCATCATTACACCGGAGGGAGTCTGCAAGCCATGTCGATCCCGCTATTTGACCTCATATCGCTCCAGACTGTAACCACCCTTGGGTTACTGCTAACGCTTGCCCTTGGAATGGTCCACGCTGAGACCAGCGCGGCCGATCCCTATCCACCGGCCGAGAAACGCATCAAGTCAGCTGGAAACACCAGCTTCTTTGTCGACCCTGTAGCCGGGAACGACTCAAATACCGGCCTGACGCGCGAGAAGCCATGGCAAAGCTTCAGGCCTGTCAATGCAAGGCTGCTGGGACCGGGCGACCGGGTGGAGATCCTTGCTCCGGGATCGTTTCGGGAAACTCTCATGCCCATGGGCGCGGGCACTGCGGAGAAGCCCGTCGAAATCCGGTTCGCCACGGGCGCCTATGACTTCTATCCCGATGCAGCAATCAAACTTAAGCTGCATATTTCCAACAGCAATGACGATCCATACACACCCAAAGCCATTGCTCTTCTCTTCAAAGACATCAAACATCTGAAAGTAACTGGCGATAAAGCCGACATCTACGTTCACGGCAAGATGATCCAGACTATGTTTGATCATGCGGAGGATGTGCTGCTGACCGGGCTGGCTTTCGACTATCGTCGACCGCTGGTCTCGGAATTCACGGTATTGGCCGTCTCCACGAACTACGCCGACGTCAGTATCCATCCTGATTCCAAGTATGCACTCGAGAACGGCCGGTTGATATGGATCGGTGAAGGTTGGCGATCGGCCGGCACTGCGCTCAACCAGGAATGCGATCCATCTGATGACGGCCGGGTGTGGCGCCGGGGCAGTGGACCACTGACAGGTGTTACTCGCATTGAGGAACTGTCACCTTTCAAGCTCCGGATGTTCTTCACCACTAACCCGGGGTTCACAGCCGGCCGCGTGATCCAGTGCCGCGAAACTTTCCGCGACTGCGCGGCGGGATTGGTACAGCGCAGCCGGAATATCATCTTGAGGAATTGTGCCTGGTACGCCATGGGTGGAATGGGAATTGTCAGCCAGTTCAGTGAGGACCTGACCTTTGACGACATCGCATTCTCGCCGCGGCCGGGTTCTGGCCGCACAACCTCAAGCTGGGCTGATATGCTCCATTTCTCCGGCTGCAGGGGAAAGATATTGGTTACTGACTGCGAAATGTCCGGATCCCACGACGATCCTATCAACGTTCATGGTACACACCTCAGAGTCGTCGGCAAACCAGCTGCCAATAAGCTTCTGGTTCGCTTCATGCACGCGCAAACCTATGGCATAGAAGCTTTCGTACCTGGCGATGAAATTGAATTTGTCAGTCACGTCTCGCTCCGTGCCTACGCCACTAACCGCATCACCGCAGTGGAAGCAAGGAATGACAAGGACATTCTGCTCACACTCAGCACCCCTGCTCCAGAGACTATTGCGGACAAGGACGTGATCGAAAATGTCACATGGACACCGTCCATCGAGGTGCGGAACTGCAGGATATCGGTCGACTCCTGCCGCGGATTCCTGCTCAGCACTCGTCAGCCTATTCTGATCGAGAGCAATGTGTTTCTGAAGACGACCATGTCAGCCATTCTAATTGCCGACGACGCAAACTCATGGTTTGAGTCCGGCCCCGTGCGTGATGTCACAATCCGCGGAAACCAGTTCATCAAGTGCGCAGAGCCGGTAATCAACATTGAACCAGAGAATCACACAACGAACGATGCGGAACCGGTACACGAGAACATCCGCATCATCGATAACGTGTTTGACCTCGTCGGAACGGTGGCCATTGCTGCCAAGAGCGTCAGAGGCCTTACGATCACAGGCAATCGGTTCTCAACCAGAGTCTTCCCGGTTCAAACCAATGCCTGTACGAGGGTAGAAGTCAGCAACAACCTTCTCAATGCTGACATGCCTTTGCCACGACTTTGAATCAGCTCCTTCGCTTGATAGAAGCGGAGCATTACGCTACTCATGCCTCAGGCAGTCAACAGGGTCCAGACGGGCTGCGCGTAATGCGGGGGCAATACCAAAGACAACACCTACGCCCCAGGATACCGCCAGCGAGACCAGAACTGCGCCTGTGGTAATCACGCCCGGCCAGCCTATCCACACTGAAGCCAGCGGCACCGCCACGAATCCAAGCAGACATCCGATAATTCCACCCGCCGTGGAAAGTACGATGGTTTCGATAAGAAACTGCCAGAGGATATCATGTCTGGATGCACCGATGGCGCGTCGCACCCCGATCTCAGGAATCCGCTCTGCCACTATGGCCAGCATAATGTTCATAATCCCAATGCCACCGACCAGCAGTGAAATGCCCGCGATCACCATCAGTACAAGACTCAGGATCCGTTGAGTCCTCTGTTTGCTCTTCAGCAGATCGAGCGGAACTGTCAGATTGTAATCTAGGTTTTCATGATTCTGCTTGAGGGTTCGTTCGACAATACCGGCCGCGCAGGCAACGCTGCCCTCATCCTCCAGATTGATTACGGCCTGCCCGAGCTCAACTTTGGTAAACTCCGCCCCACCCGCTTCCCCCTTGAACGTCGTCGTCCCGTAAAGCCGCCGCGCCGTGGATAAAGGCAGATAGACAACCCCACCCGATCCTCTCTGCATAGGTATGCTTACAACACCGATAACCTCGAAGCTGTGCTGCCCGATGCGAATGAACTTCCCGATAATGCCGCCCAATGCCGGTATGGATCTGGCGGCCAGCTCCGTCAGAACCGCCACTCGCAGACCGTTCCGCTCATGCATATCGGCAAGACCCGCCCCGGCGATCAGCTCAGTGCGGAACAGATTGAAGTACTCAGGCGCAACGCCCAGCACGGTTGCATCCACGCGATCGCTGACGTAAAAGACCTTTTGTTTCACCAGATGCGCGACAGAAATCGCCGCGCCCGGCAAAACTGTACGGATCTGTTCAACATCCTTCTCTGTCAGGCCGTAGCGAAGGATCTCAGCACCACGCGAGGACGATTTTCTCGATAACCCCGCTGCAGATGGCTGTACAGAGTCCACTATAATGTTATTCAATCCCAGACCTGCAATCTCCCTGAGAACGGTCCGCTGGGCACCCTCTCCTATCCCCATGATTGAAATGACAGCGGCCACCCCGAACACCACACCAAGGAGCGTTAAAGTTGAACGCAATTTGTGACGAAAGAGATTCCGCGCTCCCTCACGCCCGAGTTCAATGACCCACGGCACGTTCATTTCCGGGTGTCCTCCTGAATGGCACCATCCGCAATTCTAATAATCCTCGGGATTCTCTCTGCAACAGAGCGGTCATGCGTAATCACCACCAGCGTCCTGCCCTGCGAGTGAAGCGCATCGAACAGCGAAAGAATCTCCCCGCCATTACGGGAATCAAGGTTTCCGGTCGGCTCGTCAGCAAGGATCAGATCCGGCTTTGTCACCAGCGCCCTTGCAATGGCCGCACGCTGATGCTCACCGCCGGACAACTCTCCCGGAAGATGATCGGCCCGATGAGACAGGTTCACACTGGCAATACGTTCCTCGGCTAGAAGTCTCCGTTCATGCGGGCCAATGCCCTGGTAGAAAAGCGGCAGTGCGACATTATCCAGGACAGACATGTGCGGTATCAGGTGAAAGGACTGAAAAACGAATCCGATGCCTCTGCCGCGAAGACGCGACAATTCCTCATCGCCCATGACCGCAGTATCACGTCCCTCAAACAGCAGACGCCCGCTCGACGGCCGGTCCAGTAGGCCCATAAGATAAAGAAGCGTGGACTTGCCGGAACCTGAAGGCCCAAGGATGCCGACATACTCACCTTTGGATATCTCGAAGCTGGCATCCCGAAGAGCGCTGACACAAACGCCGCTTACAGGACTATACGTTTTCGACACATTCTGAAGACAGATCA
>JBAXMA010000242.1:0-5520 GCA_037134535.1 bacterium | reverse complement strand
ACTCCGCCAAGTCCACGTGTCTCTGGGCTATTTCCCGACCATCCATCATTAAGGTCTTTCCGCAACCTGTGCGATCGCCGTAATGAATATAACCGCCTTGAGAGGGAACAAACCTGCCCTCGGGTTCTTAGATATGTCCATTTTGCTGATACGAAGCAGTTTTGGTGAAGTTTCTGTTCGATAAAGAAGTTTCGCAAAACCGTCCTGATCTCCCATCATTTCGAAGCGCACACAGGACTTCTCAAAGGGGCCCATCCTCACGGACTCCTGCGGTTTTCTATCCAGCAAACTCACGCCACAACGCCCAGCCATCTGCTCGATCTCTGTGGACAGCGCATCGGTAGCCTTCATGCCGGGAGGCGGAGGAATATACGCCTTGATGCCATCATACTTGACCTGCACTTCATCCTTCTTTGCAATAATGGCATAATTCTGCTCCAGACGGATAGAATCGCTCCGGATCTTCGCCGAAAGCTCTTCCAGTCTGGTCTGAACGCGACGCACCACCAGCCAGTTGCCCAGAGCAAGTAGAATAGCCAGACAGCCGACCCCCAGCAGCAATCTCTCACGCGGAAGCAGTTTCTCAAGATTCGGAAGTGCCATCACGGCTCCTTAGAGGCCAGACAGGCCAGTTCAAATTCTACGAGATTGGTTTTCGGATCTTTTCTCTGCAGCCTGCTCACCACATTCGGAAAAATCACATTACTAAGTTCCAGGTTCTGCCTCAGCAAATCAACGTCAGGATAGTCGCGGGCGCGCCCCTTGAGCACCAGACTGACTTCGCTCTCGTAGACAACAGAGTCATACATCACATTTGGAGGAGTCTGTTTGCAGAGCTCAAGAAGGATATTCACCGGGGCGCGGGAACTGTCCAGCCGCTCCATTATAGTCCCCACGGTCTGACTCATCCTGTTAACCTGCTTTGCCTGATCTTCCGTCTTCGCAAGCTCCTGCCTCAGCTCCATCACCACGCCAATCTTCTTGTGCAGAAGCACGATCGCCACCGCGGAGAGAAGCACTCCCAGAACCAGCACCATGGTTCCAAGGGCCGTCAGTCTTCGCGCCTTGGTCTCCAGATTGCGGCGCATTTTTACCGATTCCGGGACCAGTGCAAATTCGAGCGCAGCCGGATCCATGGCCATGCCGACAAGCGGAGTGAAGGAAACGCCGCTGTAATCAGCTTCCTGCAAGGACGGAAGACCCGCGACCTTCCGTACCTTCTGCATACAATCCACGGACTGAACAGTGAGCTTCAGTCTCTCTCCAAGCGCTGACTCAAGGCCTGCAATATTTGCCGCCGCACCCGAGAGGATCATTGTGTCCAGGCCCGCGCTGCCTCCTGCCTCACCACGATACATATCGATCGCGTTCTCCACTTCGCGGGCAAGAGTCTCCCGCCATTTGTCTGGCGCTTCAAGAAGCTGGCGCGCCCCCACGAGAATGCTTTTCGTAGAGACGAGCTGGCCCTGGACAATAATTCCGAGATCCGAATAGCCGCTGTCCACATCCAGCAGGAGGACACCGCCCTTACCGGTTTTTCCGGCCTGAATCGACCTGTACCAGTTCAGCATTCCCTCTGAACTGACGGACATGCTCCCGACATCAAGCCCGGCCTCTTCAATGATGCGAAATCGCTGCCTCATAATGCCCTGTTGCACAACGATCAGCATTACCCGTGTGTGCCCCTCGCGCCCGGCACCTATCACCCTGTAGTCGGAAACGATTTCGTCACGGGAATAAGGCGTCTGCTTCCCTACCTGCAACTCAACCATGCCGGCGATTTCATCGGGATCGGTGGAGGGAACTTCAAGAAGGCGCACGTTGACCACCTGCCTGGGGAGGCATGCGACAACAGGGACTTTGCCAAGGCGCAGTTTCCTGACATCGGCCGCCAGGCTGCGCATGAATACATCGTCAACAGAATCAAATTTCTTAACAAACACCTTGGATACACAGATGCCATCACGATCGCAAGTGACCTGGATCAGCTTGATCCGGTCATTGCCAGCTTCCACAATGGTCATGCACTTAGCTGATGCAACTGGACTATTCTTCATTCCATACCTTCATTTCGCCGCTCTCGCTGTCGAACACAAAAGCAATCTGCTTTTCAACGGCGCTTCCACGCGCCACCCGCCCATTGGATGTACCACAAAAATATCTTGAATGTACAGATATCAGGCGATGATTCAACAACCATTCCATAACAGCCCACTGCCCACGCTCTGAAGAAGACATCTCTGCATCTCCAAAGAGAAGAGTCCTGACCTTGCGTCTGTCCAGACTTGCAAGAATATTGCCTCCGGCCCTGAATTCAAGGACTTTTCGTACAAATCCTTCAGCATCAGCCGCCTGCGTATCTTTTCGCGTCCCGGCAAGAGCCCGCAGTATCACCGGATCTGCCGTGTTAATGTTCACCCCGCCATTAGTTCCGTAAACCGTAATCCGATCCGATATTCCCGTAAATATGCCAGCGGTCATGCCTTTTACCAGCAGAAGTTCTTCCACGCGATCCAATCTGCCGTTGTGGCACTCATACGGCGGACTCTGTGCCGCGTAGTGACTGCTTTCGGCCCCGTTCTCACCCGGTTGATCATCGCTGTCGATCCAGTCTGACATGCACGCGGCGATGCTTTCCGCCGCAGTCTCGTCCACCCCGCCTGCCGTGCGAAGGAGCGATTTTACAAGCTCGCAGACCGCCGCATTCGTAACCTCGTTAATGTTCACCTTGCCGCTTTCATCCGCAACGCCATAGTTCGTCTGCACAGTTCCATCGCCGTTTCTGACTGTATGGAAAACCGTGAAGATGCCAGCGCCAACGGCAATGTCCTTCATTGCCGGGGGATTATCATGCCATGCCCTGGCAATGCTTCCACTGCCATTGGTTCCCTGCTTGACCTCGGCAATGGCTGCTTCCACGCCGGCCTTCGCGGCATAGTAGCACACGGAACGATTGGACAAGTCCCATGCCACGGCCAGGCGGGTCGAAACATGCGAACCCAGCGCAGCTGCCACAAGACACAGAAGAAGAAGCGTCCATAAGGTGAGAATCAGAACACTTCCGCATTTCCGGCCCGCATTTTCATGCCGCATCATCCGCCGCTCCCTCTGTCTTCTTTTCTTCGGGCGTACGCACCGGCAATCTGATTGTCCTGGTAATCCTCGCAGGCCCTCCTGCGCCACTGAACTCAAATTCAATTCGTACCGCCGCAGGCAGTTTCCTGACATTGTCCCATGACTCCAGCCAGACCGCAAAACTCCTGCCCTTCTCCGGAATTGCCGCATATGTAACTTTGACGATCTCAACACCAGATAAAACCTCAACAGATTCGTCGCCCCCGGCCGATCCGAAAGGATAGATCCTGCTTTGCCGCCGGAGCGTATGAGCCGGAGAATCAAAGTCATACTTTATCTCGCAAAAGCGCTGAACCCGTCCTTCATCCGTCGTCCCGCTGACAATTCCTGCAAACTTCATACCCGACGGACTGCCCTTGAACTCAATGGCGTGGAAGGGAAATGTATTCCTGACTTCTTTTTCCAGACCTTCAAGAGCAAGCATGGTTTCCATGCGCTTCATGTCATAACCGCTTGCCCGCTCCCACACAAGAAGTCCCGAATACATGGTCATAAGAATGGTCGCAAGCAGTACCGTAAGAATGCTGATTGATACAAGCAGTTCAACCAGTGTAAGGCCGGAACGTGTGCCGCAATGCCGGAAGGTCAGCGTCATGGGGTTATATCCCGGAGATACGTTGCAAGCGAATAGACCGAATGCTCCGCTGCATCGCGCCAGACAGACACTACCACTTCGTTGACTGCCGCGCCAGACTGCCGGACTGCACGGTGCACTTCCGTCCTCCACGAAAACCCTGCATCCGCCCCGGAGAATCGGCCACCGGCGGCACCACCAAACCCTTCCTGCTCCATGGTGGAAATTGTCTCCTTCATCAGGAATGCCGCGCGCATCCTGTCGCCGGAAGAGGAAAGCGTCGACAGGCTTGCATTGAATGAAGACATAATCGCCACGAGGCCCGCGGCCAGAATGGCCACGGACACGAGGATTTCAATGAGAGTGAAGGCTTGCCGGCTACTTGTCTTCCCAGTTACTGATGTCATCGAGAGCACCATTATCGTCCAGCTTATTGGGACCTGTTGAGTACAGATCATAGCCGGGAGTGTTATTGTGAGATCCCGGACACTTGTACTTGAACGGCGCCTTCCACGCGTCGATCAGATCTTTGAAATAGTAGGGGGTGGTTCTTCCCGCCACACCCGGAGGTACTGACTTCAATGCATTGAGGTCCTTCGGAAAACTGCCGGTCTCCAGCTTGTAGAGCTGGAGCACCATGCCGATCTGACTTAAATCCACTTTCGTGATATTGCACTTCGCCTGGTTGGGAACATCCCCGAGATAGGGAACAACCATGGCTGCCAGAGCCGCAAGAATAATGACAACAATCATAACCTCGATGAGCGTGAATGCCGCCCTCTGATTTCGCGTCCTCATTGTATTTCCCCTCATGAATTCAACCCGTATCGAATGCAACCAGTATAGAGCGCGTCCCGCCGCAGGTAAACCGCAAACAGCATCAGCGTGATGCCTCGCCTCCCCGTGGCCTCGTGCCGCGGGTGACAGAATTCAGGCTACTGCCGCGCGAGGCGGCATGGAGCCCGGCCCGTCACTGCGCTATGGATTTGGTCAATGCGAATATCGGCAACATCATTGCAAACACGATGAACCCAACCACCGCTCCCACAAGAAGTATGAGAATTGGCTCAATAAGAGATGTAATGATACCGATTTGTCGTTCCAGTTCCCTCTCGTAGTAGGATGCCACATCGACAAAAGCCTCATCGAGCCTGCCACCTTCCTCGCCCACTGCGGCCATGCTTTGAAGGTATGCCGGGATGTGTTTTGCGTTCTTCAGTCCAAATGCAACGGAGCGACCATGCTGCACCGTTGTCTTTCGCACCTCGTCTATCTCGGCCTTCAGCAGGCTGTTGTTCATGGTATCCGAACTCAATGCGAGACTTCTCTCAACCGGAATCCCGGCACTGATCAGCAGCGACATGGTTCTCGAAAAGCGGGCTATGTCGGCCTGCAGGAAGAACGTCCCCAGAACCGGTAACCGCAGTCTGGCGCGATCCAGAATCATTCGGCCTTTTCCACCGGAGGTAGTGCGCCTGAATATCGCCGCAATAAGGATGGCTGGAACCAGAATCCACATCCAGTATTCCCTGATCTTTGTGCTCATGCCTATCAGAATTGCAGTTGGCAGAGGCAGGTCCTTCATATTACTGAACATGCCCGCGATCTTGGGCATGAAGAAGGTCAGAACGACGAAAACGGTCACCGCACCCACAGCCAGCACCAGCAGCGGGTAGGCAGCTGCGGCCTGCAGTTTCCGCCTGATATCGTCCTCTCTCTCCCTTGCTTCAGCCAGTCGCAGGAGAATGACATCAAGGATGCCGGCAGATTCGCCTGCACGAACCATGTTGACATACAGGACGTCAAAGATC
>JBAXMA010000241.1:0-5523 GCA_037134535.1 bacterium | reverse complement strand
ATTTCAACCCGGGCGGTGCAGTCTCCAACATGACATCGCACGGCGGGTACGACGCATTTCTCTGCAAGTACGGCTCGACTGGTGACTTCGAGTGGGCTTACGCATGGGGCGGCACCAACGACGATTACGCACGAGGCAACGCAGTTGATGGCGCAGGCTATGTCTATGTGGCTGGTGATTTCAATTCTACCAATGTTGACTTCAATCCCGGGAACGGTATTGACAGTCATTCAACACTCGGCGGGAAAGACATCTCCCTCAGCAAGTTCGATTCAAATGGCTCGTTCATTCTTGCGAGGACCTGCGGCGGTAACACAAATGACGCCGCATATGGCGGAGTTGCCGTGGATGATTCGGGCAACGTTGTAGAGGCGGGAATGTTTACCGGGCAGGTGGACTTCGGCGCACTGATCGGGGGGACCACCAACCCGCCCTTCTACGGACCCATTGATGCATTTCTGGCACAGGTTCCCACGAGCCGCAGATTAACCGTGATAAAATCCGGCAACGGATGGTCATCGCTGGGGCAGGATTCACCCGCAACGAGAATGGTGTCCCTTGGCTGCACAACCCAGATCATTTACTCGGCCGCCGACTGGAACCGGATCGCCACACTCACCAGCAATAATGTGGCGATTGACGCCGGCGGCCTTAAGGTCTTTACACAGGCGATCTTAACCGTAGCCGCCGATATCAGTAATGCCGTAACATTCGCTCTAGCCACCACCAATCAGACCGGGTACGTGAACGTTCCAACCGTCTGGCTGACAAATTGGGCAGAGAACGCTGTCATCTCAGACTCCGCATTCACCATATTCGACAAGTACGTGATAGGACTTGATCCCACAACATCGAATACCTTCGAACTAAGGGTTGAGTCATTCAATATGTCAGCCTCTAACATCATAACGGTTCTCAAGCGGACCTGCACGGGGGGCATGTCTCCGGACGGCATGCACGGCCAACTCGAACTGCAGGCAACGGACTGCCTCGGATCAGCGTTCACTAATGTGGCGGACACTGCAATGACAGGACTGACCGCTTTTGACGGCACCGGCAGGAAGATCTATACCAATACAATCAGCGGCACCAACCGGTTCATCAGAGCGGTCATTCATTAATCCTCACTTTTCATGAATGGGCCGATGACTAGCGGCGAACCAACTGGCGAAACTGAACATGGAGGACAGCATGAATGATGTGAGTACGCGGTTCGACAGTGTCGCTGCCGAGTGGGACACCAACCCGGTACGCGTCGCCCTGGCGAAAGCAGTGGTCGAGGCAATACGAAACGCCGTCATACTGCGTTCCGACACCAGTGCAATGGACTTCGGGGCAGGAACAGGTCTGGTCACATTGGGGCTGTCACCATACGTCGGAAGCCTGCTGGCAGTTGATTCCTCAAGCGAGATGCTGAGGGTACTCGACCTGAAGTTGCAGGCCCTGGAGGCGGGCAATGTGCGAACACAGCATTGCGATATTGCCGATGCCGCACTCCCTGCGGCCTCATTTGACCTGATTGTGAGCTCAATGGTGCTCCATCACATCCCTGATGTTCCGCAGGTAATCCGGCGGCTGCGCCCAGCCCTTCGCACGGGAGGATGGATCGCACTCGCTGATCTGGAGACAGAAGACGGAACATTCCACACCGATTCAACCGGGGTGTATCACCGGGGATTTGACCACGACGCTGTTTGCCGATGGCTGCGTGATTCAGGATTTACTGACACCACAGCCAGTGAGGCACATCGGATCATAAGAGCGGAACCGGGTGGCACGAAGCGCGAATACCCGGTATTTCTGGTGACTGGTCGGGCAACTCGCTGAAACAGTGAACTGACAGCAATCAGAGCACTTCTTCCGCAGGGAGAACAAAGGCTTTCATGCCTTCGCCGGGAAACAGGTTCTTCTGACACTCTTTGAGCGCGATAACGAGCTCATCCTTCTTCTCATCGGACACGACAGTAAACATCAGTACAGATTTCCCTGGCCACACCTGCGTGCCAAGGTGTTTTCCAGTGACACCTTCCCCTATGACCTGCGGCAGTTCCGTGAATGAGTGAACTCCGTGCTTCTCTACCATGGCTGTTATCTGATCGCGTCGTGCTTCCGGACATATGACCATGAGCATCTTCATAAGAGCGTCTCCTTTTTTGGCGGCGGTGTTCAGTGGTCAGTGGTCATACCTGAACACTGAAACCTGAACACTGAAACCTCTACGTCACTTCTTCCCGTATATCAGCATATAGACTGTCGGAATGACCAGCAGTGTGAATGCTGTTGAAACAAACAACCCGAAGATGATGGACCACGCCAGTCCGCTGAAGATCGGATCAAGCGTAATAGGCCAGGTGCCAAGCAGCGCAGCACCGGCAGTCAGAAAGATCGGCCTGAACCTTACCGCGCCTGCCTCGAACACCGCATCCCGCGGGGAAGCCCCGCGCGCCACCGCGTTCCGGATGAAGTCCACAAGGATAATGCCGTTACGGACCACGATGCCGGCAAGAGCAATCATTCCAATCATCGCCGTAGCCGTAAAGAACACCGGATTACTGAACCCGCCCACCGGGCGGTTAACAATCAGGTTGAGCAGCCAGAACCCCGGCATAATGCCAATGAGTGTGAGCGGAATCGACATCATGATCACCACCGGCAGAATGTATGACGCGGTCTCATATACCAGCAGAACATAGATCGCCACGAGGGCCGCGGCAAAGGCAATTCCCAGATCAATGAACACATCCAACGTGATCTTCCACTCGCCCTCCCCGCTCCAGTCGATCTTCACGCCGGCCGGCAGGGGATTTTTCTTGAAATGCGACTGAAGGCTGAGCACTGCATAGGCTGGCCCGCGGCCGGCCATTTCGGCCGTGACATACGCCACCCGCTCCAGGTTCTTGTGGAAGATCGTCTTATCATAGATTGTTTCCTCGAAACGTCCGAGTTCACCTAGCTGCACCGTGTGACCGCCGCGGCCTTTGATGACAATGTTCTTCAGGAATGCCGGATCAGAACGCTTCTCGCGCGGCAGACGCAGTATGATTGGCACCTCATTCTGCTGGCCGGGCACATGCAGTGTGCCGCCCGGCATTCCGTTGAGGGTCAGGTAAAGAGTCTGCGTGATGTCCTCTGTGGAAATGCCACTGAGCCCCGCCTTTTCACGGTCCACATGAAAGAACAACTCCCGCTGGTCGGCTTCAATCATGTCGTCGACATCAACAACACCCGGTTCCTGTTCCATGCGAGCCTTTACGACGCCTGCCGCCGCGATCAAATCCTTGTAGTCGTGGTGCGGTTGACCGTAGATCTCGGCGACCACGGTGGACAGGACAGGCGGCCCTGGCGGGACTTCAACGAGCTTGATCCGCGCATTGAGGCGCTTGCCGATTGCAGCAATATCATTGCGAATGCGCAGGATTATGGAATGACTGTCCATTTCTCTATTGTTACGCGGCAGCAGGTTCACCCTTATATCGGCAACGTGCGGTCCCTGGCGGAGGTAGTAGTGTCGCACCAGTCCGTTGAAGTCCATGGGCGAACTGGCGCCAACTGTGGATGTGAAGTCTGTAACTTCGGGAAGAGTGCGGAGGTAGTTTTCCAGATCACGCACCACACCGTCTGTTGTTTCCAGCGTCGACGACTCCGGCATATCCACCACCATCTGGAACTCGTTTTTGTTGTCAAACGGCAGCATCTTGAGAGGCACCCCACCGGTCGGGATGAGCAGGAGCGAGAATGCAAACAGCAAGCCCGTGGCGACCAGCAGCAGAAAGCCTTTACGGCGGGAATCAGCGAACGGCCTGATGATTGAGCTGTAGACGCGGTAAGTTCTGGTCTTCTTTATGTCAAAGACCTCATGATCGTCATCCTCACGCAGCAGTTTACTGGACACCCACGGCGTGATTGCAAATGACACAAGCATGGACGCCAGCATGGCCAGCGGCACATTGAGAGCCATTGGCCGCATGTACGGCCCCATCATCCCGGTGATAAAGAACATAGGAATGAACGCCACCACCACGGCCAGGGTTGCCAGGATTACCGGCGGTAGCACCTCGTTCATAGCCATAGCGATGGCCTGGAGACGTGGCAGCCGGCGCATCTTCAGGTGCCGGAATATATTCTCAACCGCCACGATCGGATCATCTACCAGCAGCCCCAGCGATAGAATCAATGCGAAGAGCGTGACTCTGTTGATGGTATAGCCGGCAAGATAATTAATAAGAAGCGTCAGGGCATACGTAATTGGCACTGCCAGCGCCACAATAAGGCTGACCCTGAAGGTCATTACAACAGCAACCAGCACGATTACCGTTATGATCGCTTCAACCAGACTTTCCACCAGGTTATTGACCTTCTCGTTGGCCGTTTCACCGTAATTGCGGGTGATACGGAAATGCATCTCGTCCGGAATTATTCTGCCCTGCATTGTTTCAAGTGAGCGCTCCACTTCGCGCGAAACCGAGACTGCATTGCTCCCTTTCTTCTTGGCAACGGCAATTGTAACAGCTGGAAAGCTGAGAGACTCTGGCGTACGGCTGACGGCAACAGTTCCGTTTACAGCCACGGGAGAAATCCCGTTACTCACACCCACACCAAAACCGATCCTGGTATATGACTGGAGCTCGTCAGGCGAATCCTCGACCCGCGCCACGTCCCGCATATAAACAGGGCGGTCAGCATGTGTCCCGACCATGAGATTCCGGACCTCGACGGCATCACGCAGGAAAGGACCGGCTTCGACACGAATCGAAGAATTGGCCTGCTCGAAACCACCGCTTTCCATCTGGGAATTCGACACCTTCAATGCACCGGCAATCTCCATGGGAGACAGGCCATAGGCAGCGATACGCTCCATGTCCAGGTACACATGCAACACACGGCGCCGGCCGCCATGGATCGTTATATTGCCGGTGTTGGAAATGTGCTGGAGTCGGGCGACAACTTCCTCGCCCGCCCTATAGAGTGCGTGCTCGTCGTAGCGATCACTGTAAAGCGCAACATTGATGATCGGTACATCGTCGATTTCGATCGGTTTAACGACCCAGCCGGCAATGCCGGGTGTAGTCTTGTCTATGTTCTGGAAGATCTTATTGTACAACTTGATCAGACTCTTCTCACGATCCTCGCCAACCTTGAACCGGACTGTGACCACGGCCATACCAGGACGTGACATGGAATACACGTATTCAACGCCGTCGATCTGGTAGAGCATGCGCTCAAGTCGCGATGATACCAGCCGTTCGACTTCCTGTGCCGAACCACCGGGATACATGACCATGACATCTGCCAGCGGTACGACAATCTGCGGCTCTTCTTCACGAGGTGTCAGAATGAGTGCCGCCGCACCGGCTACCAGCGCTATTATGATCAAAAGAATCGCCAGGTTGCCCTTAAGAAACGCCTCAATAATCCCACCTACGAACGAATGCTTACGCTCGGTATCCATACGTCAGTTCTCCTTAACCGGATTGACGAGCACGACTTCGCCGGCATCAAGACCCGAAAGCACCTCTACTGCGG
>JBAXMA010000240.1:0-5558 GCA_037134535.1 bacterium | reverse complement strand
AATTCGGGCAGACAGTACGCACCGGCGTAGTACGGAATATCTCGACAAATCGTCCCTTCCGCTCTCGCCCGACACCCGTTCCCTTTGTCTTTGCGCTCCGTGTCTTCTTTACCGCCGCCGGCAATGTCTTCTTCACTTGCTTCTGTTCCCTAGTCATACGCAATACCCCTTTCTCAAATCTCTTCCTTCAGCAAAAGACTCTCTCCAGGCCTCAACGCCACCGGCTCCATCGGCACGCGATCGCACAAGTCCGGCATGAACTCACCGCGCGCGTGCTGGTCAAGTTCATCTCCCGTCATGTGGATCAGAAACCAGTTCCGCGGCCGGATTGTCTCGATGAAGTCCGCCCAGCCCGAACCTTGCCATGGACATAACATGAGTGCATCAAGGTTGCCGACTTCGTCCCGGTCGAAGTGCTGCGTGTGTTCGTTGTCACCGTCATGTAACAGACGCAGTCCGGGCAGTTCAACAAGATAGCTGTTGTGACCACTGCTATGCATAGTCCGGAACGCCGTCACCACAAGCCCACCCACCTGAGTCCTTAAACCGATGTACTTGCCAGAACTCCCGCACCCGACTGGCTCCATTTCGATAAGTAGCGATGCCGGCACAATCTCCTTCAGCTTGCCAGTAACCGCCGCCGGCCCCACTACAAATGCTCCCGTCCGCTCCACGGCGCCAGCCACTTCTCCGGGATTGAAGTGATCCCAGTGAGCGTGTGTCACAAAAATTGCGTCAACACGGTCGATCCTGTTCACTCCTTCCCATGGCGAACTCGCCACGCCCTCAAAGCCCCGGTAGAAAGCATCTACAACAAAACAAGCAGAGCCGTGTTTCACCAGCACGCCCGCATTTCCCAGCGATGTTATGTTCGTGCTCATTTCTCTACTCTCCAGCCCGCTGCTCCACCCTGAACACCCCGTTCTCCACATCAACGGTCACTCTGCTCATATTGTCCGCCTGACCGAGATAATCTCCAGTCGAGGCCGTCTCATAGACCGGAATCGCTCCGAACAGGGTATCAGTAGCCCACATGTGGCCGTGGCCAACGAAGATTGCTTTGATCTTGTCGGTATAAGCACTCGCAATGTCGTAGAACCTGTCGTTTTCGTCAACCTGAAAGTCTCTGCCAAGGAATGACCAGGCGATGTCACTGTTGTCGGTGATAACCGGATGGTGGAAGAACAAAAGGCACGGCTCAGGCTTCTGAAGTTCCTGCTCAAGCCATGACATCTGGACGGTATCAAACGAGCCTAGGCACATTGCCTCCAGTTGACTGAACGGACAAACAACAGCAGAGGCCGGTCCCTTGCTTGAATTCAAGACAACGAATCTGACCCCTTTGTGTAAAAAAGAGTAATACGGCTCTATTCCCAGCACCTTCCGCCATACTGCTTCGATGTTGGCCTGACTGCGGGCCGGAATCATCTCACTCTTTCCTAGATCATAGCCACTGTGATAGTCATGATTCCCGAGCGCCGGATGCCATGGAACGCCAAGCCCCGACATGATATCCTTCACAGTCTCTGCCGGATTCGGCTGACCCGTCAGATAATCGGCCGGATTCTCAGAAAACAGGCAGCCAACCAGATCTCCTGTAACCATCACAAACTCGGATCCGGAAAAGCTGGTATTGATTGTGGCAACGGTCCGCGTGAGATTGGAAACAATGCCGGCGTTGTCGTAGTCGCGGTTATCCGGATTGCCGGGCACACGAACATGAATGTCAGAGAGGACAATAAAAGAGAACTCGTTCGAACCCTTGTCCTCACCGCAACCGCAGATAGCCGCTGCAACAACCAGTACCAACAGCATCAAGCAATGTCTCATGTAGCGTCCTCACGTCTGAGCGGTTACACCATCACCCGATCCGCCCCATATTCAGCCGCGTATTCTATGGACCTCCGCGCCTGATGCAAGAACCATTTTGAGATGTACCTGCACATAGAATCAATGACAGGGAATCTGCGTACTTTCCTCTTGAAACTCATCCCGCCGGTCTTTACTCTCACCGCCGTTGAAATGGAGGCATACATGGATCATGTCTATGGCGCTATGATCGATTCCGGCGTATCGGACTGGCAGATTTTTCAGCAAAATGCGAGTGGCACTGCCGACATTTCCGTTGCAGGCAGATGGGAAGGCGCAGGTGTGCCAACGGCAACCGTTGAGTTGCGGCTCGTCCGCGAAGATAACGCCGTTCCAGTTGCAATGCATCTCGATTGGCAACCGGCAACCACAAACAAGGACGGAACATGGTCGGCGACGCTGCAGAACGTGCCATCCGGCGGCTTGTACCGGCTCGAGACCCACGTGCGGCCCAATATGTACAATGCTATCGAATGGTCGACTCGCGGCGACATCCGCCACTTCCTCGGCGTAGGCGACTTGTGGATCATTGCCGGCCAGAGCAATTCCGCCGGCTACGGACGCGGCCCGTGCTACGAACCGCCCGAACTTGGTCTCCACCTCTTTAACAATGCAATGAAATGGGCACTCGCATCCCAACCCCTAAACGAGACCACCGGTTCAATGCACCTGGAAAACTGCGAAGGCGGCAACAGCGGCCACGGTCCCTGGATACACTTCGCACGACTGGTCAAACAGCAGGTGAATCATCCCATCGGCCTGGTACAGGTCTCACTCGGTGGTTCGGCTCTGGCGTCCTGGAATCCAACGGAACCGGGGAATCATCCTCTCTACGAATTAATGATGCGAGTGCACAACGCCGTCGGCGGCAGAGTCCGGGGTATCCTCTGGTACCAGGGCTGTTCCGATGCCGGCACGGCCACCATGGACACTTACGGGAAGCGATTCATCGCTGCGGTCAAAGCGTGGCGTGATGCAATGAAACAGCCAGAACTGCCGGTGCTTACCGTACAGCTCAGTCACTGGACCGGTCCGGCTCCCGCGGGCGAAGAACAGGCCGTGAACAAGGCGTGGACTGTTCTCCGGGACGCTCAGCGGCTCGTACCAGAACAATTGAAGAACGTGAGTGTGATCCCCACATTTGACCTGCCTATGACCGACGGCATTCACATCGCGCCTTTCGGCAACATGCTACTCGCACAGCGCGCTGCACAAAGCACTCTTGCTACAGTCTACGGACTCAAACTTCACCATCTTGCTCCGGAACCCGCTACCGCCCGAGCCATGAAGGAAGGAACCACCATTGAGATTGAATTCGAGAACGTCGTTGGCCGGATGGACTGCATTGATCCGCTGGCCATACCGTTCCTAGTCGAAGATGAGAACGGCGTGGTCGAAATCAAACGGGTTGAATACACCTCCTCGGCAATGATCCGCCTTCAACTCGGTCGTCCGCTTTCAGGCCCAGCTTCCGTTCACGGCGGTTACGGCTACAACCCGCCGCCAGTGCCAATGGATATGGACCGTGCAATGCCAATGCTCGGATTCTACGGCATGCCGGTATCAGCGGGAAAGTAGAGGGCCGCAGCACTGCGTCACATCCTTGTCTGTACAAGAAGCAGGCAACGCAAAGCCGCTATGGCCAAAGGAGAATTCGTGGATAGAGAGAGTTATTGAGCTGCTGCTCCAGCAATAGACGAACTACAAAGCGTCCGCAATAAGTTCATCAAGCCCCGAGAGGCGGTATCGCTTGCACACATCGCGCACCTCTGAGAGATCCAGGTCTGGATTGCGGGCCAAAAGCTCGACAATGTCAGACTTTGACTTGTATCCGCCGGCATAAAGTTTAAGTGCTATGAGCTGTGGAATTGGGACCAGGCGGAGCGGACTGCCCGCCCTTACCACCAGCGTCGCGGCCTGTAAGGCGTCATCTATAACTGCCGGGAACCGGCCCGCGTAACTGATAATTTGCAGAAGGCCGAAGGTACCAGTTACGTCTATGACTCCTGCCAGGGGGTCGGTACCGTCCGGTTCGCGCAGTTCCGCAGTAAAACCCGCCTGTCTGAGCGATTCCACCACCGCGCGTAACGTTGGCAGATCGGCATTGACTCCAAGGTCAATGTCGTCAGTTTGCCGCACATAGTGATATGCAGCGAGCGCGACCGCGCCGATCACCACCGAATCGGCCCGATGTCGCTTGAGGATGCCCGTGACGGTCTCAGCGGCGCGCAGGATGGCTTCGGGATCACCCATGGATCAACAGTCCTTCGCTGCAGGCTTGAGCCAGGAGAAACGTGATCCCATCGACAACGCCGCCTCTATCCTGGCCTGAATAGACATCCGCCGAAGGCGATCCAACTCCTGTGCCCGCGACCGCATTGCACATGCACTTCGTCTCGGCAGGCTGTACATATCCGATGATGAAACAGTTTGAATGGTCAAGCGTTCCTTTATCATGCCCAAAGAGTGGCAGGGAGCGGCAGGAAATACAAGCGGAATGTGAGAAGTGCCCTGGGGCCTCGCACGAGTTTGTCGTACCGTTGGCGCCGTACCGAATGTCGCTACAACAAGCACTTTCCTAGTCGTCCGGCTGGTATTTGTACTTTTTGTAACGTGACTCCACAAAAGCATCAAGATCTTCGGTCGTTTCATACATTTCTGACCACACCTCATAACCATCGATCATAGGCTCACCGTCCTGCTCATATCCAACCACTTCCGAATACCCCACGGTCTTGAGAAATCCGGTATACTCCTTCATTTCAGCCATCGCCTTTGAGACAGCTTCCTGCCAGTTGGATCCGGAGAAGACGAGAACCCTTTCCTCGTAAATATTCTTTCCGTCTTTCTTCTTTCCGAAAAGACAAACACTTCTCACACCAAACCATACTAAATTCATTTCACGTCTCCATAAATCTTAGTCCAACCATGGCAGCCCTGAAACCAATCCGATAACCTATTGTACACGGGATGGCGAATCTTTTCGCGGCACTGCATTTGGTGCGGGGATGGGGTACAGCTGCAATCATCACAGATGCAGAAACAAAGTAGTTGGGTTACGAAACTCTGACAAATAGTAATGCCTCAAAAGCTGTGAAATGATTTCCGGCGCGGGTGGCACCGCGCCCTCCCTTATCGAAATCACTCGATTTTGCCAAAGATTGGGAGGGCCGGCGTCACGCTGGCCGCTCTTCTGTAATTCTTTCACAGCTTCTGAGGTATTACAACAAACACGTTCTTGTCATGCACATTACACAGTGATATCGTGTGTCTCCGAAGGACTAGAGAGCACACAACTGGGCAAGAACTGATGTGGAGGCAATAAGAATGGTCAAGTTTAATGGACTCGGCGTTAACATGGGCAACCTCTCCAGGCTTTCAGATGCGCAGACAAGATCAATCAGCGCGGAAAACTTCACGGTGGAAAAGGGCAAAGGTGCCATATCCACCGAGGGAACAGGCGCTGCATGCGCGAGGGATCTTGGCGTGGGATGGAAAGTCAGTCCCTCGATCAATATTGGGCCCGGCGAAACCGCTGTATTGGCAGACGTGAGAGGTTCTGGCGCGATTCAAAGCATGTGGCTGTCGGGGTATACCGGACGTGATTTCATCCTTCGGGTGTACTGGGATGGTCAGGCTCATCCATCGATCGAGGTCCCATTGCCGGATTTCTTCGCGCTGCCATGGGG
>JBAXMA010000239.1:0-5559 GCA_037134535.1 bacterium | reverse complement strand
CAAGGATGCTGATCTCGAGATGGCCCTGAGAATCTGTGAAAACGCGAAGTGCCAGCGCCCCGGAACATGTAACGCCATGGAATCCCTGCTCGTCCACGCAAAGGTCGCCCCGCAATTTCTGCCGTTGCTGGCAAAGAGATTTTCAGATCTCGAAGTTGAACTCAGGGGTGACGCAGCGGCCAGAACAATTGTGCCGGCCATGAAAGAGGCAACGGAAGAAGACTGGTCAACTGAGTATCTTGCCCTTAAGTTGTCCGTGAAAGTGGTGGCCTCTACCGAAGACGCGACGGCACACATCAACCGGTATGGAACTCATCACTCGGATGCGATTATTTCAGGTAACAAGTCGGCGCAGAAGCTGTTTCTCCAGCGCGTGGATTCAGCAGCAGTTTACGTAAACGCCTCGACACGTTTCACTGATGGTGGCGAATTCGGGATGGGCGCAGAAATAGGGATCAGCACAGACAAACTGCACGCGCGTGGACCAATGGGCCTTGAAGAGCTGACCAGTTACAAATACCACATCAACGGCAACGGCCAAGTCCGCGATTAGCAAACCACTCGTACGACCCTTACTTATCGTCTGGAGTGATCTCCACCTTTGCCTTTTCCTTCGATGGAACTACGACCGGCACCGGCGTGGTCTTGTCAACAGACTCGGTCTTCCCGGAAGATACAGGCTCGATCTTTATCGGTACAAGTTCGGGCTCCGGTGGAATGTCGCTCTTTCCGGAAGTCTCTGACGACTTGCCGCCCTGCAGTTGATCGTAGCCAGGTCCGGGATAATACTTTCCATAGCGCCTGAGATCCTCATTCTTATCAACAACGACTACTCCATTTCGACTTGCAAGAGCCGTCATTTCCGAGTGACTCAGATCGAACAGCTTCGAAAGCGCGCTGAGAATAGCGGTGACATCGAAAGTCTGAATTCCACGTGTATCCTCGCTCCGGGAGGAAGCCTCAACGAGCGCTGCCGGCAGACTCTTCTGGTCGCCGATCAGGACTACTCTCTGAGGAAGCGTTGCCTGAAATTCTTCAACAGTGATCCGTTTCCACGTCTTGCCATTCCACCTGTACAATACGGGATCGGCCGAACCCGAAGTGCTCTGATAGGAAACCATCTGCAGTTCCCTCAATCGAAACATATCCTGCACCAGTTGCACAACTCTCTCACGGGCAGGAGCAACTATCACTGTAGCCGGCTCCTTTGCCGCCAGTGCACCTGCACTAATGCCCGTAACAAGAATCGCAAGAAAACAGAATCGCTTTACAGAAGCTCCGTTCAACATACATACCCCCATTAGTTAAATAGGCCCAGAAACAGGGACTCTCAAAAGTTGGTCAGACTGTAGCCGAACATGTTCTCAACATACAAGCGTTTTTTCTCCTGAACGGAATCCGCTTCAGAAGGCATGAAATACACGAATGAAAGCCATCGCCTGTTGCATTCCCCTGAAACGATGCTATATTCAAGTAATTGGTCCTTAACTGTAAAAGAGGAAATCACAAAACTATACAGGACTGGAAAAACTATATGAATCCAAAGCAGGCAAAAAACCAGGTGCGGCTCGACAGGAAATTGAGAATGGGCATGGTGGGAGGCGGTCCGGGAGCGTTTATCGGCGAGGTACACCGCAAAGCCGCACGGATGGATGGTGGAGTGGAACTGGTGGCGGGTGCATTTGATATCGACCCGCAGAAGAGCAGACAGATGGGGCGTGAACTTTGCGTGGACCCGTCGCGCACTTACAACACCTACAAGGAAATGATCGAGGGCGAGCTCAAGCTCGACAAGAGCGAACGTCTCGACTTCGTATCTATTACAGTTCCGAACAACTGGCATTTCCCCATAGCCAGCGACTTCCTGAAAGCCGGATTCAACATCATGTGCGAGAAGCCCATGACAATGGATGTCAAACAAGCAAAAGATCTGATCAAGATTGCTCAGAAGAGCGGAATGATCTTCGGCCTGATGCACAACTACACCGGCTACCCGATGGTAAAACTCGCCCGTGACATGGTTCGACAGGGCGATCTCGGCACGATAATCAAGATCGTGGTGCAATTTCCGCAGGGCTGGCTGATCCACGCCCTCGAGAAGACTGGTCAGCAACAGGCCGCATGGCGGACTGACCCGAAGCAATGCGGTGCAGCAGGCTGCATGGGGGATCTTGGCATTCACGCTTCGAATCTCGCCGAATACATATCAGGGCTGAAAATCTCAGAGGTATGTGCCGACTTGACAACATTTGTCGAGGGAAGGCGGTTGGATGATGACGGAAATTGTCTCCTCCATTTCAACAACGGCGCCAAGGGCCTTCTTTTTGCAAGTCAGGTATCGATCGGTGAAGAGAACAATCTGGCTATATGGGTCTACGGCAGAGACCGCAGTCTCGAGTGGCATCAGGAAAATCCCAACTACCTGCACGTAAAGGTGATAGATGGTCCCGTCCAAACCTGGCGCCGCGGCAACGATTATATCGGTGCGAAGAGTGCGGCAGCCAAACGCGGAACCAGATTGCCATTCGGTCATCCCGAGGCGTTCTTTGAAGCCTTTGCGAACAATTATCGCAACTTCACTGACACAATCCGCGCAAAACTGTGTGGCGTAAAGCCTGATCCGCTGGCACTCGACTTCCCGACAGCTGAAGAGGGCTTGAGAGGTATGCAATTCATTGAAGCGGTGGTGAAATCGTCCAGCAAAGGTGCGAAGTGGGTACGGATTTAATAAGAACATAGCTGTTCAAGGAGACATACAATGGCCAGACCGGTGACTCTTTTCACGGGACAGTTCGCTGATATTACGCTCGAGCAGTTGGCAAAAAAAGCAAAAGCATGGGGCTACGAGGGGCTTGAACTCGCCTGCTGGGGCGACCACGTGGATGTCACAAAGGCTGCTAACGACAAGAAATATGCGAAGACACGCAAGGAAATACTGGCCGACAACGGGCTCAAGTGCTTCGCAATAAGCAACCACCTTGCCGGTCAACTCGTGTGCGACCCTAACGACGACTCCCGTTCCGACATGTTCGCCCCTGCCTCCTGCAAGGGAAACGCTGATGCAAAACGGAAGTGGGCAGTGGAAGAGATGAAGAATACCGCGCGTGCCGCCAAGAATATTGGTGTCGACACGGTCAACGGATTCACCGGGTCAGGTATCTGGCATATGATCTACAGTTTCCCGCCCGTGAGCGACGCAATGGTCGAAAAGGGGTTCGCGGACTTCGCAAAGCTGTGGAATCCCATCCTCGACGTCTTCGATGAGTGCGGTGTCAGATTCGCTCTTGAGGTGCATCCAACCGAAATAGCTTTTGACATTGTAACGGCCAGGCGCGCGCTGAAGGCCGTTAACAACCGCAAGGCGTTCGGTTTCAACTTTGATCCAAGCCATCTGTACTGGCAGTTCGTGGACCCGGCTAAGTTCCTGAAGATCTTCAAGGACCGCATTTACCACGTCCACATGAAGGACGCCGCCCGCACACTGGATGGCGAAAGTGGAATTCTTTCGTCTCACCTCAATTTTGGAACACCTGGTCGCGGATGGGACTTCCGGAGTCTTGGTCGCGGAGGTATAGACTTTGAGGAAATCATCAGAACCCTGAATCACATCAGCTATGAGGGCCCGCTCTCGGTTGAATGGGAAGACGCCTGCATGGATCGTGAGCACGGAGCGGAAGAAGCCTGCAGATTCGTCAAGAATCTGGCCTTCCCGAAGTCGAATCGCGTGTTCGACGAAGCATTCGGCAGCTGACCGGCAAGTCGTTAGCGCTGCACGATAACTTAAATCCATGATCATGGCGCGGGAGAGATGTTGATATGAAACACATCTCACTGGCAACAGCAGTGGTGTGCCTTATAGGTTCCATTACCTGCGCCAACGGCAATCAGGAGAAAGCCATGAAGACCAATCAGGATCAGGTCGTGAATATCGCTCATGGCGGCGGCCGCTGGTTCCCGGGCGACAAGAATACGCTGACCGGAATGGTCGACGAATTCCTCAAGACGGCGCAAGTCTCCAATACTGAAGGACGTATCGTCGGCGCCATCGCTCCCCATGCCGGATGTCAGTTCTCGGGTAAAATCGCCGGGCTCACGTTCCGCGCCATAAAGAACGGGGCAAAAGGAACAAACACGCCGGAAACAGTCGTCATTCTCGGATTCACTCACCGTCAACCATTCCGCGGCGTGGCAATCATGGACGGAGACGCAATGGAAACTCCTGCCGGAGTCTCCACCCTCGACAAGCCCGCAGCCGAAATCCTCACGAAAGGGCGGGAGAGACTCTTCCTCAATTCTGCTGCACACAATGGCGAACATTCGGCCGAAAACGAGATACCATTCATTCAGAGGTCTCTGCCAGACGCCAAACTCGTCGTTGCCCTTATAGGGGACCACGATGACAAGACACTCACCGAACTGGTATCTGCACTTGTAGAACTGGGAAGCAAGAAGAGAATACTGGTGGTAGCCAGTTCCGATATGCTGCACGATTCCGACTATGACCTTGTATCGAAAACAGATCGGCAGACGCTCAAGAAAGTCAGCGAAATGGATCACGTCGGACTCATGAAGGAATGGCGGGGAGACAGACAGATATTCTGCGGAATTATGCCTGTGCTTGCGGTAATGCGTTTCGCCGGGGCCCGGGGTTGCAGAACTGGAACGATTCTTGGCTACCGCAATAACGGAGACGATGATCCATCAAGCCGTGGTTCATGGGTTGTCGGCTATGGATCGGTCGTGTTCACAGTGCCCTGACTGCCGACAAATCAGACCCTGCGACTCGACAAACAGCATCAAATATATGGCCTGTCGTATCAATCGAGTTTCTGCCGCAAGAATCGAACCGTTACACTCCTGTTATACAATCCTTCACTCAAGTGTTTGTTACAAAATGCCAGGGTAATGCCGTAAGTGACATTTCTTGCCGGGTCATCGGCGTAAATCCTGCCGCTGAGTAACTCGTCCTGCCATTTAGACGCCGGAACGTTACTCCATTGAAGCAGCCAGGCCAGAAGATAACTGAACACATTAGAGTCAATGTACTCGCGGGAAAGATCCCTCGTCAGGACAGTCTCTTTCCCTTCAAAGAGAGTCACCTTCACCGCCGCTGGATGCCCGAACATGTCGACCTCCTCAACGGCCTGACGGATTGCATCTTCAAGATCAATGAACTCGTCTTTATCGATTTCCCTCTGCAACTCGTTCACGGGAAATAATATATCCCTCTCAAGTTGAGTGGAACCAGTGGCGGCAAGAACAATAGTATCGCAACCCGGATAGTCTTCGATGACCTCATCGATCAGCCCCGACCAGAATTTGGAAGCTGTATTGTCATATGACTCTCCATCGACCCACAGAATGCGTGCGCCGAATTGAACGATCGGATCATCCTGACCTTCCTCACGAAGCATTCTGGCCATTTTCCTGCCTGTTATCCTTTTAGTCAAAACTGCCTGTCACGTTATCACGACGATACACCACGAATATATCACGGCTCCAGCCGGGCTCTTACGCGGTAGATTTTGACTGGCGCGGTCTGGATGTTGGTATAAACCT
>JBAXMA010000238.1:0-5564 GCA_037134535.1 bacterium | reverse complement strand
CACATAGGGGACAAGAACGCGTTACTTGTCCTGGCCGTTGGCAGCGACCCGGTTTGCCATGATTTCCTACGAACGGCCGATTCAAAACTGGCCGGCATGAAGAGCAGAAGCCAAGGGACGGATCCTATGATTCCTGCGCCAGTTGAGGAGTCGCATCAGCGTCTGGTAATCAACACCGAAAACCGTCGCATTCTTCTCGCACACCTCACGCTAGCGTGTGGCGAACGCCCGGAAGGTTTGAGCAGTGAAGAAGTCCGGGACTACTGGGGGGAATGTGCTCTCGACATTTTGCTGTCTGACCGGCGGTTCAGACGCAGGGTCTCTGTTGATTCCGACGTGTTCGTGGTTGACAGCCGTCCGGATAAGCTGAGCCTGGACTTCAGTTGTGTGGAGTGGGATGAGGCTGGACCGGACAGTCTGGTTCCTGTAGTGCTGAACGGGACTCGCATCGGTCATTTGGAGAGGGAAATCCTACCACCACGTATCATCGGAGGAGTTTCCACGGTTCTCAATGGCGAGAGAGTTACCTTGTCCCAGGACGCTGGTCAGAATGGGCAAGTCAACTGTAGTGCAATTGCGGGAGGTTACATAGGTGTTGGAGAAAGACTTTCCCGGCTGAATATTAAGGACGTCAAGTTGCTGCAGGATAAAGGCAACGGAGTCATGCCACTCGCTGGTCAGAATCATGCGGCAAAGTTGATTGTGGCTAAGACCTTGGTGAGGGTTCAACTGGAAGAGAAATTGGTCGCATACGCAGACTACCGTGGTTACGGGCATGTCCTTGCTGACAGTGCCAATACGCGTGCAGCGAGCACCGGTGCATCGGTCTTCTCGACCACGGCACTCGTCATGGGGTTCGAGGTCCAGGGAGAATCGTATAAGGATGGCAGCATTTCACGGGAGATTGTTCACACGCTCAAGCATCTTCTGAAGTTGGCGATTCGCAACGAGTATCGTCTAGCATCCGGCGAACTCGAGAGTTTTATCCCAGCCCCGGGCGAACTCGATGGTTACATCCACGCCAACAAGGGCGCACACAGTATCGTATTTTATGATGATCACCCGGAGGGTGATTGTTATGCGCGGGCTCTCTTGGGAGAGACATCGCAGTTCTGGATGAGAGTGATGGAACTGGCTTACGAACTGATGGTGACCTGCCCTTGTGAAGAAGGTTGCTGGCACTGCCTGGTGCTACCGGATTGCCGGGATCCATTTGAGCAGGATACCATTTGGTATCGCAATCATGGTCTTGACAAGCGAGGCACCATGAATTTGCTCGGAAGAATGCTGGACCATACCGGACATGAGGCTCGGATGCTTCTCAAGTACGGAGTCGCCTTGCCATGAATGGTCATATTGATCCAGATAAGCTTCTCATGATTCTCAATCACCTGCGATCGCGCATTGTTAAGATTTTGTATGATAAGTGTATGTTCTACATACCGGAGGACCGCATTGCTGGCCTTTGTTGGCAGAACCCAGTCACGGCTGCCCCAGGTTTCTACCATCCGTCGGAAAATGCCATACATCTGTGGTCGCCGTCCTGCCAAGAGAAGCAATTGCTCGAGATAGACTACACAGGCATCCTCGCTCACGAGCTTACACATTGCTGGCAATTTGTGAACCAAGCTCAATTCTCAGAGAAGCTGCGACACTATAACTACGACAATGTTGAGGATGAAGCGAATATACCCCATGAAGGAAAGCTGATTCTGGAGGGGTGCGCAAACTGGGGCCAGTACAAGGTTCTGGATTACTTCGCGGCGGACGAACTGATTCGCAGGCTCGCACCTGACATGCCCTCGCAGACAACTTCCGGGATGATGTCGTTGTTCAAGGAGTACCGGGATGGTTTTCTCCTTATGCTGCATCTTGAGTATCACTGTGATTTTGCCCGCCTGCTTTATTTCCTGCAGACAGGTGAATTGGTCTATGCTCCCATGGGGGCACTCGAAAAGTGGAGACCGCTGAGGACGGCAAGGGACTATGAAAAGCAACTCTATCCGGACGGCCGTCTGGGCATTGACTCGCCTATGGCCCAGATCCCCGAGAATTGGGGGGAATCAGATGGTCTGTGTGTCCGGCAAGCCGGCTACGCTTCTTATGATCACACGACCCGAGGGTTGTCTGATTACGTACGGGACTACCCGCGACTGACCTACCTGAAGCCGCGTATTGAGGCTCGGAGGGATAAGAAAAGCACCTGTGAAGTGGTAGATGACAGCGGTGCCACTGCGGCGGCGATGGGTGCGTTTCAATCTGGTGTTTCGGAAAGAACATGGCAAAGAGTCCGGAGGACTGTCGATGAACTACTGAGTGCGGCTGGCCAACAACGGGAGGCTTTGCACGCATTTATTAAGCGGGAACTGAAACTGTGTTGCACTCAGTGCAAGTTTGCGAAACTCTGCACGGTTTTCGATGCCTGCCACCTTCATTCGTGCGGCAAACCCGACCGCTCGGCAACGGCATTGGTCGAGAAACTCCTCAAGAAATGTGATGACTTAAGTCGCAAGGAAGAAGCGCCGCAGCCGCCTCCAGAATTCAAGGGACAATCGGCTGGTGTCGAGCCAGTCGCTGATGGTCAGGCATTGTGAGGCGTTGGAGATGCATTGTGCCTGGAAAGAGCCTGAAAAGGTGCCTTCCGTAGGGATTCAATTTCGCCAAAACACTATAGGTCCAGTCCGCCGAAGCCTAGTATTTCGTCAAATCAAAGGGTGAGCTTGTATACAGCTCCGAACGTGAAGAACGAATTTGCCTGGGTTCCGTCAGAAAAAGTCACCAGAGCTCTTGCATCAGCACGGACGGCCCATTGGCGGGATATGTTGTACAACAGTCCGGCACCGGCTGTCACATTCGGATCCCAACTGTTTACGTCGGCGAACTCATCGAAGTAGTGCATAACCCCCGCACTCGCCACAAGATATGGATCCAACCGTCGTTCCGAATTGGGTGAGAAGTGGTATAACCCTTCTACTGACAACGAAAGCGCCTTTGTGCTGTCTACTCCAGCCTCTTTTCGCAATCTATTGTACTCCTGGCCGCCGGCTGTCCAGTCATTGCCCATGTTGCCGTCAATCTTGGGGTAGTAGGCTAAGACGCCCATGAATGTCCACCGGGACGGATAGTCATATTCAAGCTGGCACGATACAAATGGAGAATCGGCAACAACCTCATCACCCTCAAAGTCTTTCCAGCCGCCGCCCAGGCTGATGTTCCATGGATACTTGGTCCTCAGTTCCTCTCGCGTTTCCGATTCCGCCGAGAATGCGCTGGTAACTGCGAATGTTGAGAACGTCAGACACGCAAGCATTGCCCAGTACCTTTTCATGCTTATTACTCCCATATTGACCACGTCACTTTCCATCCATTAAAGTCATGCTACATCGCCTTACATTACCCCGCAACAACATTTACCGACACAACATTTACCGCGATATGCCTATTTCCGACATGCCAGGCTACCCGCGGGGCGCGCGCGTGCGGCAGACTGCTCAGTTTGCTACAGGTGTGTATGTTTTTGCAGTTTTGCAGGAAAACTGTATCACCCCGGGGATTGGTTTGACATGTGGCTCCAAGTTGAACTCATCCGGTGGTGCGTCTGCAATGATGTATACTGTGACGCTACCATGGTTGACATTAACGAGGTGGATCTCGGCATTCTTCAATTGAGGTTGGACGTCCGGACTGTTGAGAGATGCCATGACTTTTGCCCACAGGATCCCGTCTTCAGTCTGTTCTCCCGCGTGTGTCTTGTAGGGTTCCCTGTTGTCGATTGCCTCGTCAAATGCCCAAAATGTCTGTACGGTCTCGGCCTTTGCGATACTTTGTGCGATCTCCTCGGCTGCCTTTGCGTTTTCCTTGTTCTTTACAAACCCGGCAAGTTGGAGAACGTGGCCGTCGAACCGTACGCGTATGTACCGACCGGCAATATCTTTACGATCCGCGTACGCTGCCTTGATCTTCCCGATCACAAAGGCGTGCTTACTGCCTTCCTTGACCATCTGCCAGGTGGTAGCGTTCGTGATACCTTCATCTTCTCCGCACGCCGGCCCGGCCACAACACCTAACGTCAACAGAACGCACACTGATACCGCCATATGTTTCATGTTCGTATCCCCTTCAGTTCAGTGGGTACAGTTCCATCTGCCACATCCTGCTCTTTCGGGCGTCTCTATACAAGGACGTGTTCTCGGCTTCTTTCTTTCATGGCTCGGGTGGCAGGCTGTCGGCCCGGATGCATCCGACGCCGCTCACCTACAATCGCACCCAAACGCTCCCGCCCTTGCCTGGCCGGGATCCGGTTCAGGAATCGGTTCCCGTGCTCACTTGCCGCGTCATTCCTGTATTTCCCCTGAAAGGTTTTGTGGCAGACCCCGTCTTTATCCATAGGCCGTGGTATGCCTTCAAAGGTTTCAGGGAACGACAGAACATCTCATGAGGTCTGGTGATGAAAGCAATCATACAGGAAGACGCCGGCGTAGAGAAATGCTTTTCGACATTCCTCCAGGTGTTTGGCAGCACACCGGATGAGTATGAGCGGTATGGCAACACCTGGACACCAAGGGGTGAGTTTCTATCCCCAGAGCCCGGCGTCGTTTTTCGCAAAACCGACGGCAAGCTCTTTGTCTTTGGCAAAGACGAGGTCATGGTGCTGAAGACCTCGCCGCAACCGCGCGCCTGTATCAAATCACGCTCGTTTCCATACTGGAGAAGCGTTCGCCCCAGCTCCTTCCCCCTGCGTTGGGACGGTAGGACCGCCTGTCGCCGCTTCGTCAGTTCCGTTGCCCTGCCACCCGATGGTCCGTCGATCGTGGATCGTTGTGATCCGTCAATTGGGTGGGGCGTTCTGAAACTCCTGGCGGCTGAGCCTTCCTCCGCCATTGAATTGTGTCAGGACGGCTTTGCTGCTTTGGTCGCATTGGCCTACTATCATCCTGTGTTTACTCAGGGTGCAAGCGCCCGGCGTTCGTTCGACGTTGCCCGTCGGCTACTCCGTCAACGACGACGCGACATACTCAAGTTCTGCGGCTTTCCGGCAGATTGCGTCAATATCATGAGGCGGATTCCAATCGGGGCAGTATCGCTGATGTCTTTGCGTACCTTGAGGAAGGCACTAAGTCAATGCCCTGATGTTAAGAAGCAACTTCTGCATCTGTCTGACGACGCACGGTTGACGAAACACGTCTTCGTTTCACTTGCCCGCTATCCGCAATACCTGACCCAGCTTCTGGTGAGCGAGATGGGTCGAAAGGGCGCAACAAAAGTGTTTCCGTTGTTGCGGGATATTTCAGAAATGCGCAACTTGCTCGGACTCCAAGAGAGGCAACCTGGATTCCGGTCACTCCGCGAGATGGTAACGACCCATGACAGGTTGGCGTGGAAGATGCAGGAGGTCGAGATGAAAAATCTGGTCTTTCCCAGGCCTCCTTTTGAAGACGGGGAGGTGGCGGTGGGAGAGACGCGCGTCCGGATAAGATCCTTGTCGTCAGGCTTGGAATTGGCCGAGCATGCTCGTCGGGCTGAAAACTGCTCAGCAAGTTACGGCGGGGCGATCAGTAATGGAC